>PKSZ01000022.1 GCA_002869425.1 Marinilabiliales bacterium | reverse complement strand
TTCTTTCAAGACCAGCGACGCAAAAAGAAACAAAAAAGAAGAGTGGTTGCTTGTCCTAAATTTGATCAAAGCTTCTAATACACATTTACCTTATTCAATGAAAATTGAATTTACTACGCATGCACAAAAAAAAAGATGCTTGGTGAAATAAAATCATATGAGAGCAATACGGTTAATGTTCTACAATAAATTTCTACTCCCCCTTCATACTTAAAGGCCTTGATCTATTAAAGCATATAAAGTCTACACATATTTCAACAATATATTATAAATTTGTTAGAGTCTACTTAAAATGCCAATATGCGATATTCTTTCCTGATATTATTTGTCATTCTCATTTTCAGCAATATATCTATTGGTCAGAATATAGTAATCTCAGGAATCATTTTATCATCAGACGATCACAAACCCATGCCCTGGGCACATCTGAAATTAAAAAATCAGAATACAGGAACCATAAGTAATGCAGAGGGTCTTTTCTCTTTATCTGTTCCTAAAAAACTACTACAAGACAGTCTTGAAGTAGATTATATGGGATTTAAAACCTACACAGAAAAGCTAGAAAATCTATTGGGTAAAAATAATCTTACAATTCTCCTTGAACCCGATATGATTAGCCTGAGTGAAGTTGTAATAACTGCACAAAAAGGAAATGTAATCAAAATACTATACAATGCTTTAAAAAAAATACCGGAAAATTACCATTCTACTCCAAGGAATTTAAAAGCTTTTTACAGGGAAGTAAGCAGACTTGACTTTAACGAGGTCAGTAGTAAAAATATTGAAATTGCACTGGGAAATGGGTATAAGCTGGCTGAAGCATATATAGATATTTATAAACCCGGTTATGATGGTAAAAACAATAAGGAAGAAGTAAAACTGATCAAAGGTAGAATTGTTGATCCAAAGGAATTTAATAAAAATACAGACACATTAATAAATTATGTATTAACGAGCTTCAACATGGAAGGTGGCCCACTCTATACTCTGGAATATGATCTTGACAATTTCACTGATTTCAGTTTTTTGCGACACCCGAAAAAGTATAACTATGATCTGAAAGAAGTAACCCGAATGAATGGCAGAGATATTTATGTTATCCAGTTTGATCAAAAACCAGAAATAAAAAAGTGTTTATCACAAGGAACTATTTATATTGAAACAGAAAGTCTGGCCATAACTTCCATTGTCTTTAGAAAATCAAAAAAAAATGCACAGAAACTGGAAAAACACTCTTTTTTTGGTGTTGACTTAAGAATGAAAGACTGGCTAGGCCAAATGGAATATCAGCAAACACCCAAAGGTTGGGTACTGAAGCATATAAAAGTAGATATGATTGTAAATATTCACACAGAAGGTATCAGTAAGCCTATTACATGGTTATTGGGTAAAGAAGGTAAACTCATGCGGAATTTAAAGTTAGATGCTGATTTTAAACAAATACTGGAACTTTCTGTATCGGAAATTTCTGAAAAAACACAACGTTTTGATAAAAAGGAAAGATTCACCAAAAAAGACCAGATTAAAGAAGAAATGAAAAACTACGATGCTGAATTTTGGAAGAACTATAATATTATTTTACCTGAAAGAGACATACAATAAACATGGTACTATTCTGGTTTCGAAGAGATTTACGTTTAAAAGATAACACTGCTTTATTCCATGCTCTGTCTAATGAAAAGCCAGGATCGGTACAGGCTATATTTATACTGGATACAAATATTCTTGATGAACTGCCTAAAAATGACCAAAGGATTCAATTTATACTAAAAGAGCTACAAGGCATTGACCATAAGCTCAAAGAATCCGGATCTTCATTAGATATTCATTATGGTAACCCTTTGGAAATTTTTAAAAGAATTCTGGATGATAATAACATAGCAGCTATTTATACAAATGAAGATTATGAGCCTTATGCCATTGATCGTGACCTGGAAATAAAAGAGCATCTTGAAAAACTAAATATTCCACTTTATATCTACAAGGATCATGTAATTTTTCATAAGAATGACATAGTGAAGAAAGACGAAAAACCATATACTGTCTTTACACCCTATATGCGCAAGTGGAAAAAGAAAGTTATAGAAGAAAAAATCATCTCATACAATTCTGAAGCATTACTTTCAAGATTGAAAAAGAATACATCCGTATTCAAAATACCAGAAGAATTTCAATTGATAAATATAAAGACTCAATACCCTTCCCGGGAAATAAACATTGATCTAATAAAAAACTATGACCTAACTAGAGATATACCCTCTATCAATGGTACTTCAAGATTAAGTCTACATTTTCGATTTGGAACTACAAGTATACGCTACGCCGTTATCAAAGCTCTTGAAATTAATAACCAGTGGTTAAATGAGTTTATCTGGCGAGAGTTTTATCAAATGATTATCTGGCATTTTCCAAAAAGTGCAACACATAATTTTAAAGCAGGATACAATAATATTTCATGGGATAATAAACCGGATTATTTTAAAAGATGGAAAGAAGGAACAACTGGTTTTCCAATGGTGGATGCTGGCATGCGTGAGCTAAATGCAACGGGATTTATGCACAATAGACTGAGAATGATTACAGCTTCCTTTCTTTGTAAACATTTGCTAACCGATTGGAGATTTGGTGAAGCTTATTTTGCAGAAAAACTACTGGATTACGACCTTGCAAGCAATGTGGGAGGCTGGCAGTGGGCTGCCAGCACAGGATGTGATGCTGTCCCCTATTTCAGAATTTTTAATCCTGAATCGCAGCAGAAAAAGTTTGATCCCAATTTCAAATACATTAAAAAATGGATACATGAGTTTGGTACATCATCTTATCCTGAACCAATTATTGATCATAAATTTGCCAGGGAAAGAGCAATATCGGTTTATAAAAGGGCTTTGCATTCAATAAAATAGTCCATCCTATCCCTCACTCGTCCTCGTCTGTGACGAGGATGTGTTCTTATGCTGAACATGTGTAATGTGCAAAAAGGACAAGAGTGTTGTTACTGCAAAGCAAAGCATGAAAAGCTTTTGTTTTTCAACCCGAAACAAATCACATACATTCTGTAGTAGCTTGCGTGCAGATATAAGTTTGTCGCATTGATCTCAGGCAAATGCCACTGCCCGCCTTCCTTTCTGCCTGGCACAGAAAGGAAGCAAAGAATGCCTTTGTGGCTGGTAATTTTT
>PKSZ01000369.1 GCA_002869425.1 Marinilabiliales bacterium | reverse complement strand
TTTCATTTATGTTACATCGTCATTGATTGTCACAATTTAAATTGCTTAAAGTTGAATCTGTAGAAGGGACTGACCAGGGAACAATAACTTTTTCGATTAAGATACAGGAGTAGCTTATGAAATTATATTTGGTTTTATTCCTAATGCTCTGCATCAGCCTGTCAATTCGTGCCCAATACTCTGTAGTCGGGAAAATAAGCGATACAAGGCAAATAGCGCTGGAAGGAGCCACAGTATATATCTCTGGCCATAAAAAAGGTACAATTTCTGATTCTTTGGGCTATTTCAAAATAAAAAATATCCTGTATGATACTTGCACTTTAAATATCTCATTTGTTGGTTATAGGGATACAAGCATTGCGCTTAAGTTTTCAGATCAACTTATGAATATTGATATACAAATGCACAAAGCCAGTTATGTATTAAAAGACATAGTGGTTTCAGCCACACGAACACCAAGAAAGATCATAAATATTCCTGCCGCAGTTACCAGTATTTCAGCAAAAGAAATTGAAATAAGACCCATTAATAATGCCGATGATATTTTACGATCAGCATCTAATGTTTTTGTGAATCGCAGTTGGGGAATATTCTCTAAAAACTCTACTGTTACAATGAGGGGATTAAATGGTTCTGCACGCACCCTAATACTACTGGATGGTTCCCCCCTAAATAAACTATCAGGAGGTTCCATTAACTGGCATATGCTGGATCCTGAAAAAATTGAAAGAATTGAAATAATCAAAGGTCCCAGTTCTGCATTATATGGGAGAAATGCAATGGGAGGTGTTATCAATATTATTAGGAAAAAACCTCCAAAAGGAACAACAGCCAGACTGAAAACGTATGGAGGAACTTATGGTACATTGGGTGAAGAAGGTGAAATTACGGGAAATCTAATTCAAGATAACAAAGGTCTTTATTGGTCTGTTAGTGAGTTTTATAGAAAAGGAAAAGGATACATATACGTGCCATTGGAAATGATAGATTCTACAGATAAAGAATTATACCTTTCAGAAATCAATGCTTCATCGCTGATAGGATATAAATTTGGCGATAATCACACTTTGGAAGTTACGTATGATTTCTACGATGACAAAAGAGGAAGAGGTTCACAAGTATACGAAGAAGATGGAGGCTATTTCAAACAAAGAACAAATTACACCAATCTTAATTATTACAACAAAATAGGAAAAACAGATATTAACTTCAATATATTTCATCAGAACGAACTCTATTACACGCAAAACGAAAAAATAAACAATTATGGTGAATACAGACTTCAGTTAACCGATACCAGAAAAAATGATCTGGGTTCGGGATTATATATCTCACATCATTTCACTAAAAACCATATTGTTACAGCAGGCACAGATTTTTCATATGGAGATGTTAACTCCCTGGATACCTACCTTACTTCTTCTGATGTTTTGGAGTACAATGGCAAACTTAATTATTACGGTTTTTATTTGCAGGATGACATTACTTTTTTCAGAGATAAATTGAATTTAATTAGCGGCTTACGGGCAGATTTTTCGGAGTTTTATGATGGTCACCTGGCAGTACAGGACCCAACAAGCAGAACCGGTTTTGCTGAAGATACAGAAGAAAATTTCGGTGAAAACAAATGGAATTCAATCAATCCAAAGCTAGCTCTTCAATATAATTTAGATAAAAAAATGAATATATATTTATCTTATGGTCAGGGATTTACACCACCCAAGCTAGATGATTTATGTAAGTCAGGCAGGATAAATAAAGGATTCAAAATAGCCAACCCTGAGCTTGGACCTGAAAAACTTACCAACTATGAAATGGGTATCAAATTCGATAAAATTAAAAATTTCTCCATGCAGGCTGCAGCTTACTATTCCATTGGTAAAGACATTCATTACTTTGTTGCAACCGGTGATTATATTGACACAGGTGATGAACTAAGGCCGATGCTTAAAAGACAAAATATAGGCAAAGTAGAAATTAAAGGTGCAGAATTTAGCTTTACAGGAAATATAACTCATGAAATATACATCACAGGTAGCTACGCTTACAATCATTCCATTGTGTTGGAATACGAACAAAAAGATTCATCCAATACTGATATTACAGGAATGTACCTGAATGAGATATCTCCTCATGTAAGCTTTTTAGAATTGGGATTCCGTAATGAAATTATAAACGTTTCAGCCAATTGGCAATTCATTGATAAACAGTGGGTAGATGAAACCAACACTCAATTACTCGAAAGCTATCACTTAATCAATGTTCATATTTCAAAAGAATTTAATCTACAATCGTTTTCCATTTCTCCATATCTGGATGTTCAAAATATTTTGGATAAAATTTACATCGACAGAAAAGGGTATTTATCTCCAGGCAGATTTATCATCGGGGGATTGAAAATTAAGTTTAATTAGCATAAAAGCTATTGACTTTCAATATTGAATAATCCTAAGCATTGTTATTTTATTCAAAATGAGTTAATTTCGTAGTTCTAACAAAATACTGTCATATGATTAGATGTTTTGTCCTCTGCATATTAATATTCACACTTCTTATAAGCACCATTAAGGCGCAGCATGAAGTAAATGTCAGTGAATTAAGCTATGAGGAACGAAATGAGATTTTTACGCAGATGATGATAGAACAATTGGGCATCCAGTTTCCTATATTCAAAACCTATAAATTCGAAGATAAGAAAGGCCTGCATTATCTCGTGTTAACAGAAAGAATATACAAACAAAGCAAAACCATGCCCTATAATGATTCTATCAAAGCTTACTGCTACTTGATGGTAAAAGGCAAGCCTGAACTAGAATGGAGCATGCGTGATTTTATAATGAAACCCAATAAAAGTGATTCAGATGAAACATCTATCTGGTTCTGGTCTAAATACTTCGATATTAAAGATTTTGATCAGGATGGCTATGTAGATCCTGTTATTATTTATGGAACTTCAGGTGATAACGGAACAGATGATGGCAGGATTAAAATTCTAATCTACTATCACAATGTTAAATATGGTGTTCGCCATCAAAATGGAACTCTTGATTTTCAGCGACATACAAAAATTGATGAAAACTATTATACATTGCCCGTAAAAATTCAAGATTATGTACCAGAAGTCATGCATAAAATGGAAGAAAACGATCATGCGATTTTCCCAGCAGGATATGAAG
>PKSZ01000160.1 GCA_002869425.1 Marinilabiliales bacterium | reverse complement strand
TAACAGATACAAAATCAATTAAGGCAAGTTGGGCCAGATTTGTCAAAGAAGAATCAAAAGACCTGGCGAATCAGATTGCAGAAATTTTTGAAAATGATTCTACTTTTATCGATCGCCGAAACCGGGTACTTGATCATTTGATGGCAAGATTTGGTTTTTCTATACATGAGGTGGTAGCTGCCTATGGTTTTTCTGCAAAAGATGAATCTGCAATCAATCTGAAACTTGATATTTTACGGAATTATCCTGAAATGAGTAAGGATAGATATAGGGCAGCAGCAGGGAATTCATTGCTTGATCTTATACAGAATGAGAAATATTCTGGTTTTGACAGGAGAATTAAACATTTGCTGGGCTTGAAACCATCTTATAATTTCTTTTTGGGCAAAGAAGAATTTTCTTTTCCTGAAATTTTCGATACAAGTACTTTTAATCTGAATTTCGACGATGTAAAATATACACTATCTGTTAAAGCAACAAGTGAAGATAGAAGCATCGAATTGTTGTTTGCCTATGGCTTGGATATTGAAAATTATCAATTGGTCAGAAATGACGACAACCGTTATCAGGTTAAGTTGCTCAATATTAAAAAGGAAGTTTTTGGTGAAGTAATAGGATATTTTAATTCACGTGAGGATGCCGCATTATTTATTAAGAGTTTGGTTGACAGATTAATTGAGTATGAGAAGAATTTTCATAAATTCTGTACGCTTGAGCATATTTTATTGAAGCCAGACAATCATGTTCAATGCTATGATTTTACAGTAAATTATAAAGGCAACAGCATTTTTCGGTCGGAAAGCTACTCATTCAATAATCGTGATGCAATTTTAGATGATTTACAGTCAGTTCTTGCCGATTACAGCAATTATGAGGTTAAGCATTTGGGAGATAATCAATACAAAATATTGGTTCATAGCAGGGCAGCTCAACTTGCTCTTAAAGGTGTATGGTTTTATAATTCAGAAGAAGAAGCTCTGAAGGATGCAGAATTGTTTGCCTGGCATTTTGGCGAGCTTTCCAAATCCAGCTTTTATCAGCATATTGTATTTGGTACCAGCTTTCAGAGTGAATTAGAGCTTAGATATGATCCGTTTTCTTACAATACAACTGTTTTGATTCCTTCCTGGTTAAATCGCTTTAGCGATCCCAAAATAAGGCAGCAGATTGAAAAAACAATGACATTTGAAGCTCCGGCGCATATTGCCGTTCATGTTTTATGGGTAGGCTTTTCTGAAATGAAGATGATGCATGAAATATTAACAGGATTGGTTTCTGTAGATTATTCTGATAAGCATTTTATTCAAAACCTTTACCAGTTTCTTCGATTGGTTTTTCATAGAAAGTAATGAGCAATGCCAGACATATAATTGGCAGAATTGCAGGAATTATTGAATACAATAATCCGGATAGTTACAATAAGAATCATGTAGATTACATTGAACTGGTCAAATATAAACTTCCCGGAGCTATTGAAGAGGAATTGAATCGTTTTGAAAGTGATGGGGAACATATTGTAATTGATAAAATATACGTTGATCTTGAGACTATTGAATCACTATCTGACTTTGATTTTATAGAGCAATTCAGAATCAAATTCAGGAATGAATTACAGAAAAAACTGAATGGAGTAGAGTCTAAACCTGAATATAATCGATTAACCGAAGTATTTATTTTTTATCTTAAAAATGCCCATTTCCACTGGTGGTACAGTGATGAAAGTGCAGAAGGACTTTCACGTATACTGAGAGTTATTTTGGCCGGTAAAAATGAGATGTTAGTTGGATTCATTAGAAACAACAGGAATCATTCAGAAATGATACAGCGTTTGATTATTTGTCTTGAATCCGATCAAAAGAGGAAATTGTTAAACGATTTTTATGAAGGTGAGGACCTCAATTTTTCACCTGGAAGTATTTATCAGATTTTGCATTCGGGCATTCATTATTACGCAGATATTGCAGAGAAGTGGTTTAGGTTTGCCATTACATCTTCTACGAAAGGCAGGAGCGAAATCGCTCTGCTACAATCCTTTAGGGATCTATTATCTTGGTATGAAGAATTGGCAATCGCAGAGAAAATCAGAACTCAACCAGAATTGTTTTCAAATGATTTGATCAGCATTTTTACATCCGCTTCAGATCCATCAAAAAGAAAGATCGAGTCTGCCTATGAAATAAATATACAATTTGTAATTCGTGAAGATATACGAATTGTAATGCAAGATGATAAAATTGTAATTGAGATACCCCTTCAGTATAAAGCAAAAGTTGATCTGAAAAAGCTGGAATTATCTGTTTATAAGCTGCTTGAAGATACCGGGTATTTGATGTTGAGGTCTTTACTTCGAGAGCGAGAGATGCTTATTGCATTGCCTGGTAAGAATGAGAGCAATGATGCTTCTCTTGATTTGGTAAAACTGATTTCGGCTGAAGCAATAAACTATGTTGACGCAGCCCGAGAGTCTGATTCAGAAAGCAATCTGATTTTTCATCTTGAATATTATCTGGTTCATGGAGTACTCCCCGTTATAGGAGGTTCGAATGCTATTTCAGGAACTCCATACGATTGGTTAAAGCAGCTGTTTTTGAATTCTCCTACTAAAATATTAGACCTGTTAGATCAATATCGATTTCGAGAGCATATTGTATTTCGTTTGTTGAATATTGTCGACACAGATACAGAAGATTATATTCTGACTGAATTTTTTCCTCAATATATTAATCTTCACTATAAGGATCTTGTTTTTGCCAATATCTCAACTTTCAGTAAATCAGAAATGTGGAAAAGATGGATTGCATTCCTATTGCTGGAAGAGGATATTCATATGAAAGATCCGAATCACGTATTGATTCGATTTCTGAAAGCACAGAATATAGACCTGGAAAGCTTATGGGTTGAACTTGAAATATCATCGTCAGGTTCTTTGGCTAAGGATATTAAACTAAAAAATTTACAATCACTATTGCGCAAAGAACTAAGCATTGATTCACATGAGAAGAGCAAGGTTTCTACAGAAGGAGGGGGAGCTGATGTTTTTAACGAATATTTAATGAATGGTTCGCTGAGCATACATGAAGAAGCATTTTCTAAAGATGTTTTTGTGAAGAATCTGGAGGATTATTTGTACAATATCTCGAAGAATGAGTTCATGGATATTTTTGCAAGGTATTATGCAAG
>PKSZ01000035.1 GCA_002869425.1 Marinilabiliales bacterium | reverse complement strand
TAATACTGTCGATTATTTAAAACATATGTCGGAATAAATAGGAATATTTTTGAAACCAAAATCACCTCTTTTGTATCTTAGTTTTAAGGGGGTGATTTTGATTTACTTTAAAAGAAGTTTGTTTTTAAGGAGCAATTAAAAAGATTTCTCCGGAATGGTGGCTCAAAATGCTCCAGATTATTCATCATCATTTCATTAAATAAATGAAAAAGCTATATTTGGCTTTTCTACTATAAAGAAAGGAGGTGAACTTAATGGGTATTAGAGTTTTAGCAGACAGGAGGAATCTCAAATTAGCATTGTGCACATTCATAGTTGGAATGTTTGTGGCATTGTCAGCTATAGCGTTTGCAGGGATTGCAAGCAGTCCATATAAAAATTACGGGCCCTATTCTGGCTATTATTACAAAAACCAAGCATCAATCACTACTAGTGATAGTTTTGGTGCGAGTGCAGGTACTTCTGTAGAATGCAGTACCAACGTTCCAACGGGATATATGGGTGCTATTGCTAGGCTATACACTTCATCAGGTGTGCAGGTTAATAATTCCGGTTGGACTTACAACGATTCGCCTGTTGCCGCAATTATATTAGGTGGACCATGGTACAAAACCCGTGGTACTTACTACTCTTTTGGCATAACTGCAGCATATACCAGTAACGGTTATGTTAATGTCAACACATACGCAAGTCCGTATCAAACCTATTAAGGAGGTGGGATAAAATGTCGCTTAAGCCGTTATGGGTGAGAACAGTAATGATAGGTGTTGCCCTTGTTGCTGGCATAACAGTGGGAACACTCAGTTACCCTGCAATAACCTTTTCTAACCAAAGTGATAAACCTGCTCCGGTTTATCAGAGGAACGAGAACGGCCAGACGTATGGCTCTGACATGTATGCAACTTCTCTAGACACAGTACCGGATCTAGTTCTGGCACAAGATGAAAATGGTACTGTTGGGTACGTACGATCAGTGGATCTGTACGGGAAGCAACCTAAGACACCAGAGGAAGCTGTGAAAATGAATCTTAAGCCAGGCAGTTTTCGTCACATCCCTCTATATGCTGTTGATGGTAAGACTGTTATTGGTAAATTCAAAATTGGGCCAGGAAACGTGGAGAAAAACCAGAAAGCAACAAACCAAATTAGCCCTTAAACCAGCATTTTTTAAAAGGATGTATTAAATCAAACGTCCAACGGCCTAAAACAGACCGAAGGGCGTTTGATTTTCAATTACAATCATTCCTAATAAATCATCTTCTCCTTCAATATTATGTACTTTTAATTTATCCCCTTGGCATATTAATTCTCCTTCTTGATATTCACAAACTTCAGCTTCAAAAGGGAACAAAATTATTTCATTTAAATATGGTATCCACTCTTTAACTACTCTGAAAGATTCAAGTCCTCTTTCACCGATAGTCATTTCATATCCACATTCTTGGCATATAACCTTATCTACAAAGTCAACACCTTCCACTTTTTTAAGCAACAACTTTGAGCTATTACATTTTATACAGTATTCCGCATCATATTCCCATAATCCCTGTATTTCATAACAACACTTTTGCCATAATAACAGTTCAATAAGTCCATATTCATAGCCAGTTTTATTAATAGGCCCAGTACCAGCGAAGCTTAAATGAGGGGTAAAACACATGGAATATAATGGTTATTACCTTCAAATTTAGGAATCGCCTCTCTGGCCAATATCCGCTAAACTGCATTAGTGGACATTATTAGAATCGAATCAGCCTATTAATGTCCGCTAAGGTTTAATAAAAACCTTTAATTTCATGGCCACTAAGGTTGTTAATTTACCATTAGAACTAGCGAAGCTCACCACCATCAAGGTAATTTTAGAATTGTTTAAGGTTTACCACTGTATTGAAATTGTCTGACGATTGCCCCTGGTTTAAGCTTCGCTGGTATTGCCCCTATAGAGTGTTTTATATTAATATTTTACAATTTACTATTAATTCCTTTATCTAAAACTGTCGATTATTTAAAACATATATCGGAATAAATAGGAATATTTTTGAAACCAAAATCACCCCCTTTTTATCTTAGTATAAAGGGGGTGAAATAAAGGGTATGGTAAATATTAGTAATACTTCTTAAAAACAATCTTGATGTTATGGTTAAAAAGAATATTTAATTTAGGAGGGATCAATTTGTTTAAGAACAGCAGTTATCGCTATGTAATTTTGATCGTTTGCATATTTACAGTAATGGCGTTTGCAATGGGAGCAACAAGTCAAGATACAAATTCTGTTCTTTCTTATGAATCATCATGTAAGTCAAAAGATATACTTCCGAAAATAAATAAGTCAGGTGGTCAAGAATTTGTTAGAAATACATTCAGTGCTGTAAATGACTTATCGGACTTAAAATTTAACGCAAAATTGCCATCTAATATTAATGACCCAAATTATTGGAAAAATATAAGTTTTGAATTGAAAAATCCCAATAAATCATTACCAATAAATATAATACCAGAAGAATCACATATGCAAAGTGTTAATCTCTCAAACGGTAATACAATGAGATGGGGTGCTATAACTGGTGAAATATCTTTTATAAAAAATAAACCTCAAACGGTAGTGATAGGTGTTGTGGAAATTCCAGCAGAACAAAAAGCCAGTTTTACATTTGCACTTCATGCGGATAATGAAAATCCACCAGTGGCATTAGAGTTTGGTAATCTTGAACCATCTAAAGAAATAATGGATGTTATTTTGTCTAATCGTAACAGTGATTCTCTAAATAATTAAGAGGAGGAGGAGAACGGAGTGAATAAAATAAAAAAATTATGTTCACTATTAATTATTATCTCTCTAATGCTGTTAATAATCCCTTCCATTGCTCTTGCTGATCAGTTATATGATAAAGGTAGATCATATGGGACTTTTTTAGGTGGTAGCAATATGAGTATGGAAATGAATGTTGTTAGTGCATCTGCTAACTGTTCAGTATCAGGTTATCTATATGGTGTAGAGCGTGTTAGAGCTTGGGCACGAACAGAAAATTTACAGAAGATATATCCAACTTCCGCTGGTTATGCTTGTGGTATATCCGGATCTCAAGTTAGATTATATAGCGATGATTCACGTAGGAGTTCTATGTTTATAACAGGTATGAACCCTCCAGATTCATCTTCATCATCGCCTCTGCTCCTTGTTA
>PKSZ01000605.1 GCA_002869425.1 Marinilabiliales bacterium | reverse complement strand
TTTACTTGATTTTAATATAGGTTACTTTGGTACCGCCATACTTGCCATTTTCTTTTTAAGTCTGGGGGCTATTTTAATGTACGGTAAACCAGATGAATTTTCTTCAAATGGCACTGAGTTTGCTAATCAATTGATAGGCTTATATACCAATAGCATAGGGCGTTGGGCTTTCCCTGTAATTGCCATTGCTGCTTTGGCAACCATGCTTAGCACAACCATAACCTGCATCGATGCATACCCAAGAGTACTTCAGCCAAGCATCCAACAATTATTTGATTCAACAAAAAAATCAAACAGTAAAAGTTACTTAATCTGGATGTTAATATTAATTTCAGGTTCATTGGTTATGTTACTATATTTTTCAAAAAACATGGCATTTATGGTTGATCTGGCAACAACCATTTCTGTTATTACAGCTCCAGTTTTGGCCATTCTAAATTACAAGGTAATATTTCACAAGCATGTACCTGCAGAAGTTAAACCTAAAAAATGGCTTGGAATTTACTCAATCGCTTCAATTATTCTTTTGCTTATTCTTTCTGCCTCATACATTGCATATAAGGTGATCAATTAAGCAAAAAAAAAGCTGAGCAATATGCTCAGCTTTCTCTAATAATATTAACAAATCAATAATAATAATTACGGCGTAGCAGTAATGCTCGTCTCAAAACCAAGAATATTGATTCCAATTTTGTTATCACATGTTCCATCGCCAAAATCCAATGTACGTGAACTTTTCCCTTCTGGAGTTATTTCCAATACACCTGAAGTGAATGTATATGTATCTTCACATGTATTGTCCCTTAGAAGCGGACTTCCATCAGCAATAGCTGATGTATATGTTTTACCATCTCTATCAACTCCTGTCATCGTTCCAGATACTTCAAATACATCATTTGTCTGGCTTAAGTCTGAATAACCTTCAATCCAGTCATATGTTCTTGTACCATTAAGCACTGTCTCTGACCCGTCTGTAAAAATCATTTTTAAGTCTACTGCTTCAGTGCTAAAAGAAGGACCACCATATGAATTTTCACCATTATATGAAGCAATAACAGTTCCTGTTCTCTTCACATTGTTTACATAAAAATTATCATAAGAAATCTCAACCTCTGTTCCTGCAGCAAGGGTTGTTCTACCCCATCTTCCTGTAAAAACAGCAATGATTTTACCTTTACGAACAACCATATCGTTACCCAATACGCCATTTCCAAAATCAATAGTCATCGTTTTTGGGAATGAATCACACAAAACACAAGGATCAACAGTAATAACAACTGAGTCTGCTTGTAAATCTTTAATTCCTTCTTCATTAATACCATAATGGTTTACAGTATTGAAGGTTGAAGCCACGGCCTCTTCTGATTTAACATTATCTATAACTGCCTGAACATCGGTATCATCCGGAGTAGTATCCTCCTCTGTTTCCTTTTCACATGCTGTATAGATTAACCCTGTAGTAAAGAGTAAGGCTAAAAGTATCAAAATTTTGTTCTTCATATCGATTGAGTTTAGTTTAACTGGTTTACATATACTTAGACTGTTCCAGCTACCAATTGGTTGCTTAGAATCAGTCTAAATTCTATGCTTCCGGTTTCGGACCACCAAAACCCATTGGCATCATTGGTGTTCCAGGTGTCTCAAGATTTTTTATTGGTCCATGCATTGACTCATACTTCTTAACATTTTCGTTCAATGCCTGAAGTAACCTTTTAGCATGTTCCGGTGTTAAAACAATTCTTGATTTTACTTTTGCTTTAGGAACACCAGGCATTACCCTTACAAAATCAACCACAAACTCAGAATTTGAATGCGTAATGACAGCAAGGTTAGAATAAATACCCTGTGCTATTTCTTCGCTTAATTCAATATTAATTAGGTTCTTGTTTTCTTGTGAATCCATATTTTTAAATTTAATCAACCACCTCAACGTGATCTCTTTCCTTAGATACCATCATTGCTTCATACTCTTCTTTTGAGCCAACAACAATTTTCTGATACTTGCGTAATCCTGTACCTGCCGGAATCAAATGACCAACAATAACATTCTCCTTCAGTCCTTCAAGCATATCTAACTTACCAAAAATTGCAGCTTCATTAAGTACTTTTGTTGTTTCCTGGAATGAAGCAGCAGACATAAAGCTACGTGTTTGCAATGCTGCCTTCGTAATACCCTGAAGTATCTGACTTGAAGTAGCAGGAATTGCTTCCCTTGCATCAACAGGTTTCTTGTCTTTACGCTTAAGTACTGAATTTTCATCGCGAAGCTTTCTTGCTGAAACAATCTGACCAGCTTTCATGGTTTCTGAATCACCGCCATCTACAACAACTTTCTTTCCATAAATCCAGTCATTCTCTTCCATGAAATTCCACTTGTCAACAATCTGTTTCTCAAGGAATTTAGTATCACCCGGATCAGCAATAACAACTTTACGCATCATCTGACGAACGATTACTTCAAAATGTTTGTCATTGATTTTCACACCCTGCAAACGATATACTTCCTGAATTTCATTCACAATATATTCCTGAACCTTTGTCGGCCCTTTAATTGCAAGAATATCCGCCGGAGTAGTAGCACCATCAGATAATGGAGTACCTGCTCTTACATAATCGTTTTCCTGTACCAGAATTTGCTTTGACAATGGCACAAGGTATTTCTTAATCTCACCAGCTTTTGACTGAATGATAATTTCCCTGTTTCCTCTTTTGATCTTGCCAAATTATATTTCACCATCAATTTCAGCAACAACAGCTGGATTGGAAGGATTTCTTGCCTCGAATAATTCTGTTACCCTTGGAAGACCACCAGTGATATCACCAGACTTACCAACAGCTCTTGGAATTTTAACGATAACCTGTCCTGATCTTACTTGTTCCTTTTCAGCTACACCAATGTGAGCACCTACCGGAAGGTTGTACGATTTCAGCTCTTCGTTTTTCTTTGACAAAATACGTAAGCCAGGGTTCTTTGTCTTATCCTTAGTTTCTATTATAACTTTCTCTCTGTGACCCGTTTGCTCATCAACCTCTTCACGATAAGTAATACCTTCGATTAAGTTATCAAAAGCTATTTTACCTGCAGACTCTGCAACAATTACAGCATTATATGGATCCCATTCACAAATAAGATTACCCTTCTTCACTTTCGATCCGTTTTTAATATACAGTTTTGCACCGTATGGGA
>PKSZ01000609.1:1327-4515 GCA_002869425.1 Marinilabiliales bacterium | reverse complement strand
TACATAAGATAAAACGATCATTGTTGTTAATTATTAATTACATTGTTTTATATTCATAAGGAAAATAATTAACTTGGTCTAAGTATTAAAAAAATACATATGCAGCAAAAAATACAACTTACATTACTAATTTTTATTTTTACTATATTTTCTTTCTCATTCAATAATTATGCCCAGGATAAAGGTTTCGATGAAACAATTGATTATTTGAATCTTAAATTGAAAGGTCAGGCTCATTTTGAATATAAAAGAAAAGCTGTAAAGATTGATTTTTATAAAAATGGAAATTTTTCTCACTCCTTTAAAGTTGATGTTCGCGATCTTGACACAAACAATATTTCTGTTAGTTACGAAAACAAATCCATGATTATATACTGTCAGGAAGATTATACTGGTTGTGTTGAAAGAGAAACAAGAACAGGAGATGTATCTTACATGGATAAGCTCATTTTCAATACACAAACAGATGATAAATCTTTTCGCGGATTTGAAAACGCCATAATGCATTTTATACGTCTGGCACAGATTTTGGATTACACTAGTGACAAACCATTTGAATAAACCGTAAATAATTAATTATGAGAAAACTAAGTATTACTATTTTAACTGTATTGTTTGCATTTACAGCTTTTGCACAAGAAGGAAATCTTGTAGAGTCTGGCATGCAAAAAGCCGGATCAGGAGATTATAAAGGTGCAATTGAAGATTACACAAAAGCAATTAGTAAAGATCCTGAGGATTTGAATGCCTATTTAAAAAGAGCTTTTGCCTATGGTATTGTTAAAGAATATGATAAAGCTGTGGCTGATTATTCCAAAGTAATTAAAAGTAATCCTGATCATGCTCTTTCTTATTTAAGCAGAGGTTCTGCCTATAATAAGTTGAAAAAGTACGAAAAAGCATTGGCTGACTTTGATAAAGTACTAAGTATAGATGAAGAAAATCAGGAAGCCTATAACAACAGAGGCTGGGCAAAGCATTATATGGGTGATAAAGAAGGTGCCTGTAAGGACTGGAAAAAATCTAAAAAACTTGGAAATGCTGAAGCCAAGCTCATTTTAAAAAACCAAAAGTGTAAATAAAATGAAATACCTTATTCTTTTTCTACTTCCTTTAATTTCAGGCATATCCATTTCTGATGAAAAAGACTGGAATGATTGTATTGAGAAATACGACTCCAAATGGGGAGAACAGTGCACTGGATGTAATGTTTACAAGGATTCTTTTAAAGTATTTCTTAAAAACACTTGCAATGAAGCTGTTGATGTACAGGTAGCTATGCAAAATACCAATAAAAAATGGCAGGTGTATTACAAAGGAAATCTAAATCAGGGAGATACTTTATCTGCCTGGGCCTGCAAGGGTTCTGGAAAATGGCTGTACTGGACTCGTAAAGCGGGAGATACAGAAATCGAGTTTTATAATGAATATCAAATCAATTCAATCTATAAAGATTATTAAAAATGAGAGGCCTTCTGGCCTCTTTTTTATCCTTTTTTTCTTTGGCCTTTAAATAGTTGAAAATACGATCTTTATATCTCTAAATTGGCATCACAATAAAAAGATTGAATCGTTTTTATTAAAAATGTATTATTCATCTTTAATCAATGGATAAGTTTGTGTATCTATGCGCCAATTTTTACAATAAGTCATATGTATACATTTTGGTTGGTTTTGGTTACAATTGTTTGGGGTTCAACTTTCTTTATTGTTAAAGAAACAGTTGATAGTGTTGATGAATTTCTGTTGGTCTTTATCAGAAATATAATAGCTACAATACCAATGCTCATTTACGCCATAATTAAAGAAGGTAAAAAGCTATTCAGGTATCAGGAAATATGGCAGGGCTCACTTTTAGGACTTATGCTTTCTGGAACCTATATCAGTCAAACCATAGGACTAAAATTTACAAGTACAGGACATAGTGCATTTATAACAGGTTCTGCGGTACTTTTTGTACCTTTTATATTGTTTACTTTTTTCAGAACAAAATTGGGATGACATGTTATATTAAGTGTTCTGATAACTCTTGTTGGTTTGTTTTTTCTTACATATGATTTTGAAACAAGCATAAATAGTGGTGATTTGATAACATTATTTACGGTTATTGCATATGCTATTCATCTTGTTCTAGCTGGTCAGTTTGTTAATCAATCACAGGTATTGTCCCTTATTACATGGCAATTCATATTTTCAAGCTTGTTTAGTTTGATTGCATTTTTCATTTTTGGTTCGCAGGAAAGCATAATATCATCACAATCATGGGGCGCTTTATTTTATTTAGGTATTGCCGGAACATTATTTTGTTACTTCGTTTCTGTATGGGCTCAAAAATATGTTAGTGCCATTAAGGTAGCCCTTATTTTTGCACTTGAGCCTGTATTTGCAGCAGTATTTGGATATTTTGCAATTTCTGAAATATTGAATTTCAGAGAATTATCAGGAATGATTATTATTCTGGGAGGAATTATTCTCTATCAGGTATTTGATGTAGTGAATGAAAAAAAAGCCAAGCTTAACGAATGATAACTTTTTCTATTGAAAAGCTATCTTCATAATAAATATATATTAAGAAAACGCCCCTGTTTTGTTTAAAAAACAAGCATATAGAATCAACATTGACAACTGATTCTATTCCCAATTCTTCTCCCAATAAGTTAAATATCCGTACTTTTTGAATTTTTTGCTCAGATTTAATATAAACCAATCCATTTGAAGGATTAGGAAAAACTTTAGTTATATATGGTACACGAGAAAGTTCCAGATCAGAACTCAAATCAAAATAATGGAATACTTCTCCCAATAAATCATTCCGTGTAATAGAATCCACAATGGTTTCAAAAGGAAATCCCAAATAAACTATTTTCCCCTCTGATATTCCTCCTGGAAATATCCCTGTATAAGCAACACCCGCATATTGTTCAGGATATGCTAAATAAAACAAAAAAGGAAACGATCCGTTTACGGGTTCAATTACATCAGGATAGGCAACATTATACGTATTGAATGTTCCATTGTCAAATAAAATACTACCAAGCTCTTCTGCAAAGGTCCCACTTATTGCTTCAGCCTGATAACAAGATGATGATACATTATTCACTGCATCATACAAATATGTTGATTTTAAATAATTATTGAAGAAATATTTATCATCAATACTTCCCAAATAATCCAGATCCCAGGCTATT
>PKSZ01000609.1:0-1315 GCA_002869425.1 Marinilabiliales bacterium | reverse complement strand
CGGATCCACTAACAAACAAATGACCTCCTCCATTAAGATATTCAATCACCAATTGTTGTTCCATATCTGAAAAGGTTTCATCAGCAGTACTTTCTTCACCTAGTATATAAATTACATTATCATAATCTGTTAGACTTGCCATTCCGGTGATTATAGCATCATTACTACATGAAGCAAACCCCAAATTATTAGCCTCCATTGCTTCTGCATACTGAATGATATAATTGTATTCATTGGAAACTGTTTCCCTATCAAAACCATTAACTATCAAAGTATTATAATTAGCTGTCATCATTACACCCATTACTTCTGAATATTCAGAAGAGGTAAATTCATTGAATGCTTTGATTTTAATATAAATGGTTTCATTCTGATTAAGCATAGGTATATTAACCAATGTATCACTTGTCTCCACATAATTGCTATAAACATTTTCATTGTCAGAATATTCTACACCATAAAGATTCGCATTCAATGAATGAGCAAATTGCACAACAATTTGGCCATATTGGTTCATTGAAACAGAAATAATCTTTGGCTTTTCAGGTACTGTAATATTTGCCGGATACCATGGTGTTTCAATAATTCCTTCATCGCTAAATAAAGAAAACAATTCAGCATCCTGCAAAATACTTTTTATAGAAACAAGCTGACCATTAACCAATGCTGAATCCTGAATCAACCTGATTCCATGACTATAATCAGCATATTCTAGAATATGACCATTATATAAAGGTTGAATGGGAATACCACTTAACTGATGCCAGCCATAAATAACCACACGCTCATCACCAGAACTATAAATAGCATTTGAAATGACAACATCTTTCTTGTCTCCACCAACGAGAGTACCCAAAGGATACTGATCCAATAAGGCTTCTCTTTGAGACCATACTGTTACATTATGCTGATCAAAATAATCTACGGTAGTCATTTCCGGTCCAGGTGACATCGTTTGCGGCTGCAACCACAGTCCGGCATTGAAAAAAGTAGTATCCACAAGCATTCTTGTAGGCAAAACACAATGTGTAGCCCAACAAATTTCCTGTGCAAGTACAGGTGTCATTGGGCAGAGGAAATAATTTGTATCACAACCCACCGCAAGATAATCTGGTAATACAAAAACCGTTATGTTATAAAATTGATTATTTACATTTACCTGATAATGAACCGGAACCAGATTTCTTTGAAATTCGGGAACATTGCCACTAAGTATATAGCTATAAATAGAATCCTCTCTTTGTTCAAGGGGTAAATTTCTGATTATATCAACAAATTGATCTACATTTGGAAGACTAATGTCTCTTTCAGGCAA
>PKSZ01000384.1 GCA_002869425.1 Marinilabiliales bacterium | reverse complement strand
ATCAGTGCAGAATCAGCATAAGGGTATTCATTATGAATATACCTGTTTATGTTTCTACAGCCAGAATAATCAGCTTCAAGAAAAAAGGTATTAAACCCGAAATTTTCTACCAAATATCTGAATAACCTATGGCGCATGATTGTGAATTCTGAAGTTCCGTGTGTTGATTCACCAACACCAATAATTGCCTTGTTATTCAGAACATTATCCAAAAATTTCAAATCAGTATATAAGGAATCCGGATGGATGGTTTGAAGATTTAAACAATCGCTGCTTTGCTGAGAATTGGCAGTTGAAATCAAAAAAAAGAAGACAATAATGAAGAAGAATTGTTTCTCTATTATTCCCATACCAGCAACTCTTAGGGTGTATCCTTGCTATATTTTCTTTTTCTCAACTTTCGTAAAATAATATAGGTGATAACCATACCCAGAAAAACGCCGAGGAAGAATGTAATTTCTTTATCCTGTAATACATCAAAAATTCGCATAAAAATTACAAGCATAACAAGTATTACAAGTACAAACAAATACACGGCTGTTTCGCTTTTAAATACCAAATCTCTCACGTTGCAATCTGTAATGGTGTATATGAAACCTATAATCCCAAAGAATAAAAACACAAATATGGATAAAGCAATAATATTCACAAATCTCCTAACCTGTACAATTACCCCCTTCTTCTTTACTTCTGGTTTTGCAACTGGTGCTAATCCATGCTTTTGTGACAAAGTATCAAGATATGCTGTATTCGGAGTTTTCTTAACAGAACTTGTTGCAAATTTTTGTTTTAACAAACGCCATAACTCAGTATAACCATTATCGTAACCAAGCGCCCAAATACCTACACCTGCAATATTATTTTTCAATATCAAATCATACTTTACAGACAAAGAATGAATATTGTCAAACCAACATTGCACCCAATTTGCACCGTTATGAAAAGTATAATAACTGGAACAACTAACCGTATCAAAAGAGACCTCATAATTATCTTTATAATTATCCTGAACAAATCTATATGTGCGGGATTCTACAAATTTCTTGGTTTTACTGGGTATTGTTCCTTTTGTGGTTACCCATTCCTTTCCGTAATACGGAACAGCAAGAATACACTGTGCCGGATTCATTGATTTATCCTGAAGATACTCCGTAAGTGTTTTTTCTATATTAAAGGGATACCATACAGTACCACTAAATATGGGGGCATTAGGTCCGGCAACTGTACTTGACTTACCATAAAAATCATAACCCATGATAATAAAATAATCCACATATTTCTGCAGCACAGCGATATCAAAGACATTATTAAAATCAATGGCAGGAAGACTTAAGCTCAATTTATACTCCGGATTTACTGCCTTAAATTTTGTACTCAGATTAATTATAAAATTGGTAAAGTCTTTTTTGTTTGTTATTGACACACCCTCAAAATCAATATTTACTCCATCACCTCCATACTCAGATATTAGCATAATTAAGGTATCAATCAATGTATTCTGTGCCTTTACATTCTTTAAAAACTTACGATTATTGCTAACACCAAAATTTGTAACACTTAAATCGACCTTACACCCATGCCTGTGGGCTTCTTCTCTTAGTTTTGTTGTTTTCCAACTGTGAATTGATTCATAACTTCCTGTAGCAGGATGCAGTGAATAAGAGAAATATGCAACCCTGCTTAACAATGAAAAATTATAACTCAGGTAAGATCTTCCTTTCCAATAGGGATGAAACCCATAAACTATCTTCGATAGATCATTTAAGGTATCGTCAACCGGCAGAAACTTTATATTCTGAATGCTGTCCCATTGCCGCTCTGTTTTATAACCAAAAGAATCATGTTTTTTCTTATGGATAGCCCTTATACTCATTGGAGCCCCCTTGCTATCTACAGAAACACTACGCGCATTTCTGATGCGCTTTTTCATTGCCTGTTTGTCAATCCAGTTTTTATACTCTTTTGGAGAAACAGCATGTAATATTTTACCAAAGAAGTCTTTAGGGGGAGCCTTTGCCGTTACAGAATCAGCAATGGTTGTAGCAAGACTATCAACATTATTCTTATCCCGTTTTGAAACCAATTCAGCATTCGTTTTCATAACGAAAACCAGGCAAATAGCAGCCATAAAAATCAGTCTCAAAAACGTATTTCCTTTCATAACAGAAATTAGTGTCTTATGCAAAGATCATAAAAATAACCAAAGATTGTTTAATTCTTTGATTCTATCTAAAATAAATATATTTTTAAAGAAATAATGATTTCTTTCTATGAAAAACAGGGAAAAAAGAAATAATCAGGAAAACAATATCAAAAAAGAAAAAAAAGGGGGAAAAAAACTACAAAATCCAAGCAAAAATTTCTCTTTTGATAAAGACAATCTGGACAATAATGGTGACATTTTTAGCAATATTAAAAAAACATCCGGATTATCACTATCAGGCGTAAAAATTGTAAAAAATTCCTCCATACCTGTAAAAAACAAAGTCCCTGCATTAACTATAGGAAATGAAGTTCATTTTTCTCATGGTTCATTTTCACCTGATACACGACTTGGAAAGAAAATTATTTCTCACGAACTTTTTCATGTTCACCAGCAAAGAACATCTAAAACAAGAAATCAAAGATCAAGAAACGATTACCTGAAGCTAGAGTCTGAAGCAGATCATTTTGCTAATAAAACGGAAAAAGGTGAAAGGACAAATCTCTCAACTGCTCCCCTAAAAGTAAGTTCTCCGGCTATGCAGATGTGGGGATATAAAAACAGGGGATTAAAATTCTGGAAAAAAACAGACGATGAAGTAGCTGAAGAAAAAAACACGCAGCAAGAAGCACCTGTAGTGAAGAGCAATGAGCAAAAAGAAGGAATTGGAGACAAAATATCACCTTATAAAGACATTGGATTGGGTGCAAAAAAACTTTCCGACTCATCAGATGTTGGAGAAAAAATGAAAGATTTTTCTAAGATTGATGGTTTTGGTGAAGGTAAAATTGGAGTAGGGACAAAACTTTCTATGCTTGGCGCAGCCAGTGATACATTGAATGCAGGGAAAGCAGGTTTTGGAGCATGGAAAGATTTCAGGAAAGTAAAGTTTAGTAAAGACAAAGGAGGTAAAGGATGGCAAGGTGCCATGCGAAGTGCTGGAAGGGGCACACGAAATCTTGCCGGCTTAGCCAGCGATGGTCTT
>PKSZ01000480.1 GCA_002869425.1 Marinilabiliales bacterium | reverse complement strand
TTTAGCGCCAAAAGTAAAATAATAATCAAATAATTGATTGTAAAAGGTGTGTGTTTATGATTTTTTTTAAACATGTTTTCGTTTAAGAACCTGTTTTGCTTTTTTGTAGATTTCATCAGAAGTCAGATTGAATTTTTTCATAAGTTCTGCAGGAGGTCCAGATTCTCCAAAACGATCATTAATTCCCACATATTCAATAGGGACAGGATGAGTTTTGGTTGCTGCTTCTGCAATTGCACTGCCCATTCCTCCATAAATCTGGTGTTCTTCAGCACAGACGAATGCTCCGGTTTCAATAGCTGCTTTTTCTATAGCCTTTTCATCAAGAGGTTTAATCGTGTGTATATTGATGACTCTGGCTTTAATATTTTCTTTAAGTAACAATTTACAAGCTTCTAAGGACTCCCATACCATATGACCTGTGGCAAAAATTGTAAGATCATTTCCGTAATTAAGTTGTTGCGCTTGTCCTACGATAAATGGTTCGTCTGGTGAGAAATCTGGCACAGCTTCTCTGCCAAAGCGTATGTATACAGGACCTGAACAGTTATTGATAGCTGCCTGAATAGCTTGTTTTGTTTGTGTATAATCACAGGGTGAAAGCACGGTCATATTCGGTAGTACGCGCATAATAGCAATGTCTTCCAATGCCTGGTGCGTAGCACCATCAGGTCCTACCGAAATTCCAGCATGAGCTCCCCCAATAATAACGTGAAGATTGTTATAGCAAATGGATACCCTTATTTGGTCTGTGGTTCGCAATGCAGAAAAAACAGCGTAACTCGCAAAAACTGGAATTTTTCCTTCCAGGGCAAGGCCTGTGGCAACTCCTGCTATATTTTGTTCAGCAATTCCCAATGAATAAAATCGGTTGGGAAAACTGTCAGAAAAAATATTCATATTAACGGATCCTGTTATGTCTCCGCCAAGTCCAATTACATTGCAATTCTTTTTTGCTGCCATTTCAAGGCCTTCTCCAAAACCAACACGGGTAGGAATGCTTGTTCTTTTATTATGCTTAATTTCCTCACTCATTTTGTTAATGCATGAATGAACTTTTCAATTTCATCGTCTCCCGGTACTTTGCCATGCCATTGGTGATTGTCTTCAATTTCTTTAATGCCTTTAGACATTTTTGTTTCAGCAATTACCACAGAGGGTTTATCTTTACATTTATCTGCATTTTGTAATGTTATGATAATGTCTTCTATGGAATTCCCATCGCACATAAGTACATTCCACCCAAATGCTTTCCACTTGTCAGTTAGTGGTTCAATTTGCATGACAGATTTTGTATCGCCGTCTATTTGTTTGTGATTTCTGTCAACAATTGCAATTATATTGTCTAGTTTGTAATGCGAAGCACTCATGGCGGCTTCCCAAATTGAGCCTTCTTGCAGTTCTCCATCCCCATGGATACTAACAATGCGATGTGCTTTCTTATCTGCCTTTGCAGCAATTGCCATTCCAACAGCTATAGACAGACCTTGTCCAAGTGATCCTGAAGACAATTCAATTCCAGGCAGGCCGTGTGATTTTCCGGGATGTCCTTGTAGGCGACTTCCGAGTTTTCTCAATGTGTATAGTTCTTCTTTAGGGAAGTAGCCTGCAAGAGCCAGGGATGCATATTGAACAGGAACAACATGTCCAATGGACAGGATTAATCTGTCTCGTTCCGGCCATGAAGGGTTTTTAGGCTTGTGGTTTAAGAAGTGAAAATACAGGACTGTAAAAATATCTGCGAGTCCCAATGAACCTCCAAGGTGTCCGGATTGAGCCTGGTGAAGACTTTTTAATACTTCTTTTCGTATGTTAAATGCAATCTCTTTTAATTTTCCGGAATCAGCGTTTGACATCTTAATAGTTCAGCTTTGGAAATTCAATCAAATCTTTTACCAGGAATGTGTATGGATAATCCTCTGCAATAGAATACTGTGACTTTTTTGCCTCGTTTTTGTTTCGAAAATCGCCAACCCTGACTTTAAAATTAATGCCATCGTAGCTTACATAAGCACCAATATCAGGATATTTTTCGATAAACTTTTTTCTGGCTTTATGCGCAGCATCTCTGGCTCCATAACCGTTTTCTGAAAAAATCTCCACACGCCAACCGTTGAATCCAGGTTGCTTTTTGTTTAATTTGATGTGGCGGTTTACCAACAAATATAGTTCAGCATCCTGATATATAGTAACCTGACCTGCATTCGGTTTGTTTTCCTGAAGGATTTCAAAATAATCAACAATATTTTCCTCATCTTCCTTTTCTTGTGATACAGTCTCAGATTCATCTTGTGCTAAGAGATTCAATGATAAAATAGCGAAGATGGATATGAAAATAAATTTCAATTTCATACTAGAAGATATTTGGTCTGATTGATAAAACAGGAATAGGAGAATGATTAACCATTTGCTGAGCATAAGCACCTAGCCAAAGGTTGTTTAAGCTTGTTGATTGTTCTGTCATAATGGCAATTAGATCTGCATTAACCTGTGTTGAATAGTCAATTGTTATTTCCGTAATATTATCTCCAATAAGGCTTTGTGTTTCATAATTGATTTTCTTTCCTTTGAAATATCCGGCCAGTTGATCAATATAACCGTCTAATTTTTTTATTATTCCAGGACCATTGGTTTCACGTACTGCAGTAATATGAACGGTTGCATCAAAAACATCAGCAAGGTCAGCAACAAAGTTTACTTTTTTTCGGGAATCTGAAGTAATATCTATTGGTAACACAATGTTCTTTATAGCCTTTCTCATAAAACCATGTCGTACAGTTATAACGGGGCATGGTGCGTGAGTAACTACTTTATAAGCGTTGCTGCCAATGAAAAACTCTTCAAATCCACTGGCCCCGTGTGTTCCCATGATTATCATATGAGCATCGCTGTATTTTGCCTGATTGGTAACCTCTTGATAGATTGTGCCGGTTCTTACCTTATAATCAAATTCGTTTTTAATCTGTTCTTTATATTTGTCATACAATATTGAGAAAAAATCTTCTGCTGATTTGCCAACCTGTTGTCCAATTTCTTTAAAATAAAAGGGTACTTCAAAACTTTTGGTAGCATTTACATGTATCATGCGAATGTCTGCTTCCAGTATATTTGCTGTTTCAATTGCGTATTCAAGAGCATTTATTGAATCTCCAGAGAAATCAATTGGGACAATAATTCTTTTTTTCATTTTANNNATAATTCTTTTTTTCATTTTAACCTGATTTTGTTAATTTATTTTAGGCTGAATGTTATAATTAAAAGTAAAACCTGATATTCAAAGATAATTAAAAAACTTAAATTTATAATCTGATTAATTAACAGTATTAATAAGTTTTTAACTGTTAGAAATAACTTGGTGATGAAAATGGATCTTACAAATTTACGGGCCTTGGTTTCTGGAAGCACACAAGGAATAGGTTATGCTACAGCAATGGAACTTGCTTCTATGGGAGCTGCAGTTACATTGCTTGCAAGAAATCGATTGAAATTGGAAAATGTACTTGGGAAACTCCCTGCTTGTGAATGGACTGAGCATGAAGTGCTATGTGCTGATTTTGAGAACTGTGATGAAGTGAAGAGCTGTGTGCAGGATTACGTACAAAAGAAATCAGTACAGATATTGGTAAATAATACAGGAGGTCCGGCACCAGGAGCAATATTCGAAGCAAAGGAGGAAGAGTTTTTACATGCGTTCAAAAAGCATTTGATCTGCAATCAGATATTAAGCCAGGAGCTTGTTCCCGGTATGAGAAAGTCAGGCTATGGGAGAATTATCAACATAATATCCTTGTCAGTAAAACAGCCGGTTTCAGGTTTGGGTGTGTCAAATACCATCAGGGGCGCTGTTGCAAGTTGGTCTAAAACATTGGCAACTGAGTTAGGTCCTGCTGGAATAACGGTTAACAATGTTCTTCCTGGTTATACAAATACGGAGCGGTTGATTGAGCTATTTGAAAATACAGCACAACAAAAGGGTATACCTGTTTCAGATCAAAAGGACAAATTGTATAGTGAGATACCTCTCAAAAGATTTGCGCATCCTGAAGAAATAGCATATGCAGTTGGGTTTCTTGCAAGTCCGTCAGCCTCATATATTACAGGAACAAATATAATGGTTGATGGAGGTAAAACATTGTGTCTTTAAAAAACTCCTGATATTACAGAATTACAGTTGTTGCATGTGTTTCCTGTTAGGTTTTTCTTTTGCGTTGAATAGCCATTTCGTTCAATTAATATTTGATTGCAATTAGGGCAATATGTATGGTTTTTATCGCTGTTGATGTTACCAAGATAGACATACTTTATACCATTTGATTTTGCAATTTTATATGCTTTTTCAAGTGCTTTTTCTGGTGTAGA
>PKSZ01000277.1 GCA_002869425.1 Marinilabiliales bacterium | reverse complement strand
CAATTTAATTATATACATTCCATTATCTAGTGTATGCAGATCCAGTTTAATATTTCTTTCAACCGGATATTCATTAAGTAATACTTTTCCTGTAATATCTATTATCTGATATGATGAAATAACATTATCAGACTGAATGGTCAAGAAGCCTTGTGTAGGATTCGGATACAACAAAACACCTGATGCGATCTCATCCAAAGATGTTGCTACTGAGACCGTAACAGGACTTGTTATTACACATCCTGATGCATCTATGACAACAACAGAATATGTACCTGCAGTTAAATTATCTATAATTGCTCCAGTATCACCATTATTCCAGCTATACGTGTAAGGTTCTGTTCCTCCTGTTACAATTGCCATAACTGATCCATCAGATGCAGCTGAAGCACTCTCATCAGTAACATCAAAATCAAGTGCAAGCTCTGTAACCATAATCATATCAACCAGTGTAACAGAGTCTTCACCCGTTGAATTAGAAACTACTAGTGTTACATTAAAGGTTCCTGCTGTATTATATGTAACTACAGGATTCTGATCTGTACTGTACTCAGGTGTACCACCTTCAAATTCCCAGTTATAGGATGATGGATTACCCGTTGAGAGATCAGTATAATTTACTGTATTTCCAAGACAAACTGTCTCATTGTCTGCTTCAAAAGATGCATCAGGTAGTATACCTGCCACACCAATACTCGCAATCGCCTCATCTGTACATCCAATTGAATCTGTAACTGTTACACCATAACTTCCAGCTGGTAAATTGCTGTTCAAACTACCTGAAACTGCATTAGACCAATTATAGTAATATGGTTCAACTCCACCTGTAGTATTTGCTGTTAAAGAGCCATCTTCTGCCCCAGAATAACTTTCATCCTGAATTGTAATACTAATTTCAGGTTGTGAAAAGACCTGTATATAATTATTGATCTCAATCATATCTGAACCATCAGCATTTTGAACAACCAACTGAACAGAATACTGACCTGAACTTGCATATGTAACAACAGGATTTTGTTCTGTACTGCTAGCAGGATCACCACCATCAAAAGTCCATGACCATGATACAGGATTATTTGAGCTTAAATCTGTATAACTAACTGATGCTCCTTCGCATACCATCTCAAGATCAGATGTAAAGTTTGCAACCGGAGGATTAACAGATGAGACAATTAGCTCAACCGTATCTGCATCTTAACAACCATTATCATCAACAACAGTTAAACTATATTCACCAGCAGATAAATTTTCAATACTACTTGTAGTTTCACCATTAGACCATGAATAATTATAAGGCTGTGTTCCCGATGTTACACTTGAACTTGCATTTCCATCAAAAGCCCCGGTTGTTGACTCGTTGGTTGATGAAATAACAATTTCCGGATTTGGAGCAACTTCTACGATCACAGTGTCTACATCACTACACTGAGCATCAGATACAGTAACATAATAACTTGTGGTTGCAGATGGAAATAAGTCAATAGCTTGAGTAGTTTCTCCTGTATTCCACAAATATGTTGTACCTCCAGTAGCCTCTAAGGATGCTGAACTTCCGTTACATATCAATTGATCTTCACCAGCATCTGCCATTGGCAGATCCAATACTGTAACATCAAAACTTCCTGTATTTGAACATGTATTTACATCGACTACTGTAACTGTAAAACCTGTAGTTTCTGTCAATACTTCAGTTATTGATTCGCTTGTTGCTCCAGTACTCCAAAGATATTCATTACCACCGGATGCTGTTATTGTTACTGCATCATTTGCACAAATTTCACTATTACCGGAAAATTCTACTACTGGGAGATCGTTCACAATTGCTGTAACCTCAGTTCTTGCACTAATACAGGATGCTTCCTTTACTTCCCAATCGTAGAAATAGTAATAGTAACCTGTTGGAGTTGTACCGGCGCTACTATAATTTATACTTACAAGACCTGGTATTTCGTATGGATATGACAAACCACCTTCACTACGAAATAGATTAGGAGAATTTGGTCCAGCCAATCGCCATTCGGTACCAGCAGGTACATCAAAATTCAGTGTTATTCTACTTATTCCATCTTCAATAAACACGTCAGCAGATTGCACTGTTGCTCCTGTATTATCCTGCAATTCAATTAATCTGGTACCTGCACCACTTGCATTTACCTCAACTGAAACAATGGTTAAATCTGTGTAGGCATCGAATACTAGATAATGCTGTGAATTATATGTATATATCTGTCCACCTGCTCCGCTGCTAGCCGTTTCACCAACATATTGTGATGTTTGTTCTATTAGGGATTGAACAAAATATGAAGTTGTTTCGGTTAATACCGGACTTGTATATGTAGAGCCTGTGGTCAAAAGATTTCCATCCACTGCGCTATCGTACCACTCAAGCAACCCACTACCTGTAGCTGATAATTCTACTGTTCCTTCACCACAACGGGAAACATCAGCTGCAGTTGGCGCAACTGGCAGATCAACAACAATTAGATCTGTATGTGTTTCTACATCACTGCCATTGGCATTACTTACTGTTAATGACACTGTATACGTACCACTCTGAGTATAAAAATGTATTGGATTCTGTTCTGTTGATGTCTCAGAATCACCAAAATTCCACAACCACTCAGTAGGGCCATCCGTAGATAAATCAGTGAAATTAACCTGACCTGTGCAAGTAGAAGTAACATCTGATTCAAATGCAGCAACCGGAGGTGTTGTTGGAGAGTAACACGAAATTTCTGCAACCCATCCGATATCATTTGTATTGTTATCTGTATCAAAGAAAATGGTTAATGCTCCTGATGGATTATTTGCTGTTACCACGCCATTGGTTCCAATTACTGTTGCGTCTGTTCCGCAATATGTGCCAATTTCGGTTGCACCCGTTGTCTCACCATCGTAAATAGTAATAAAATCATAACAATCATTTCCATTGGGTTCAATTCCAAGATCAGTAAATGTCAGGCGCACATAGCTTCCGGCTGTTTCCGGGTAAATGGTATGTGTTAACTGGATATTATCCGTATAATTTGCATCACCACCATTATCCTTAAACAAACCGCTACAGCTATATGTAATTCCATTTGACATGAGAACATCCGGTTCTGTAACCTCAATATAATCTACTTTCGTTTCCGTATCTGCACCATAATTATTTGATGCAGTAAGTTCTACTGTATAAATACCTGGTGTATCATAAACAACCGAAGGATTTTGATCAGCAGATGAGTTGGGCGTTCCTCCTGAAAAAGTCCAGGACCAGGAATCCGGATTATTCGTTGATAAATCAGTAAAATTTACTGTTGTTCCTTGCGTGACTGAAGTTGCATCTGCTTCAAAATTGGCTACCACCGGAATTTGTTGTGATACTTCAATATAATCAGGAATTGTTAATGAAACCGTACATCCCATACTTACAATTTCCAGGCTAACATCATAGACTCCGGCCGTGTTGTAAATAATTGCAGCAGGATCAATATCCGTACTTGAAGAAGGTGTTCCTGCTTCAAATGTCCAATTGTAAGAACTAACAGTACCTGTACTTTGGTCTGTAAAATCAACTGATTCTCCTTCAAAAATACTGGTTGAAGATACAGTGAATTGAGGTGAAGCTATTCCATCCGGAATCAATTCTACATCCAACCTTGTTTCCTGTCCATTGATAACTGTTACAGTATGTGTTTGTGACTGATAACCAGCCAAAGAATAGGTTACATCGTATGATCCTTCGTAAATAGGACGATGATAATCGCCCACCGGAGCATTAGAGTATACTTCAGAATTAACGGAATCATGACCAATAATTTCAACTTTAACATCCGCAAGTGGTGCTCCTGTACAAGCATCGGTGACAATACCTCTGAAGCCATTAAGTGCCTCTTCCATATAATTCAACATTGCCTGCTTATTATATCCCCAATGATCATTCAGGTATTCAACTGCCAAAAGTTTTGTATCAGATAACTCCAGGGTTACTTCCTGAATATAGCGATAATAATTCATATAATCCTGACGTGAGCCAATGGCATAATACCAGTCAGCACCATGGGTTACTCCAGTATAATTATCAGGACCATAACTCATATTTCCAGGTCCCTCAAAATATGATGAAGGTGCATCGATCTCCACCTGGTCTGCATATACAAAACAAACATATTCCCACCAATTGTGGTCGGCATTCATGCTTTCCCAACTTTGCCAGGTATCCCATGGGAAATTAATCAATTCAACACCACCATGAGTATTCACAGACATATCATAGTCTTTAATATCAGAATAGTCCATCATACATTGAATTTCAGGCTGCAGTGTATAAGAATCGCCATTCAAGGTTGGAAAATTCCGGTTTAGGTCAATATTGTTAGCGTTATATCGCGTTGCACTTGAAACATCCGTACCTGAGGCTGAACCTCTGAATGTTCCATCCGGATTAGCCAGTGGATTGATACTGATCTCCATATTATTAACCAGATTGGTCACTTCCGTATCCGTTCCATAATTCGATAACAAATAATCTGCCATCCTAAGTAATAACACATATCCAACAGTTTCATCACCGTGCATGGTACCACTCCACCAAAATTCTGGTTAATCTTCATCTGTTCCAATGTTATCAGAAATTGTAAGATTTAAAATAGGCCAGCCATTTACAGAATATCCAATAGTATCTAACTGGCATAGTGTTGGATAATTTGTAACAAAATTCTGCATTATTTCCTCATAAACAGCATGTGTAGGATAACGATCCCAGTTTACCATCTGACCAGCATCTGTGGCCATAGTTAAGGCCTTTGGCGTATTATAATAATCGTATACGGGCGTAAAAGGTATTTGGTAACTTAAAAATTGTTCAAATTCATCACTATTGGCATATGCATAAATCCTTGTATTGTCTAGCTTGTCGATAGAAACGATTCGTGTAAGTTGTGAAAGGAGATTTTTATCATTGCATTTAAATGAAAAGAATACTTCTCCTCGTTCATTCAGCTTTTCCTGTGCAAATTGCAAATCCGAACTACTAACTGTCTGGGCATTAACATTTATAAAAAACATTAAAATAACAGGTAGCAGAAAAAGATAACGATTAATTTTCATCCTGATAGTAGTTTTGTTTAGTTATTGTTCAATAAACTTACAATAATTCTAAAAGAATTATTATGTCGAATATCAGCTAGACGCAGTTATTATAGGAAAGGTTCGATTTGGTAGACAAAAAACTTATAAAAACTGCCCAATTAATATTTAAAACTACTACCACCAATAAATTCACGAATAATAGAAGTTGGAGGAATTTCCTTTTCAATAGTATCATCAATATTATCAAAATATGATAAAAACTTCATCAAACGAACAGCTTCTATAAATTCATCAGCACTTTCAGGTACATCCTGAAGAATTGGCATGGCACGTTTTTTCAGAAATGCAATCTCATATAATAATGCTGAATTGAATATTGAATCTGCCATTTCCTGGTATGGAAAAATATTCTTTTCCTCTCCTCTTCGAACACTTGACCATCGATTTAAGGTATCCAGACCGCTGTACCCACGATATTTAAAATCACGAACCATTCGCCGAATCAATCGATTATCTGTAGTTGGTATACGGTTATGTTGATCAATAGAAATCTGAGTTAAAGCAGAAACATAAATCATGTACTTTAATTCAGGATCAATCATTTTGGTTAGTCCCGGATTCAACCCATGTATACCTTCAACAATAAAAATTGTATCACTGGAAACCTTTACTTTTTCCTGAGCAAAGGTTTTCTTTCCTGAAGCAAAATCAAATCTCGGCATAACTACCTCGTTACCCGCCATCAGCTCCAGCATATTTTTATTGAATAATTTT
>PKSZ01000064.1 GCA_002869425.1 Marinilabiliales bacterium | reverse complement strand
TCATTAGTGTCTACTAAAAATTAATATACGTTCTTTGAAATCTTTGATAATTCACATTTAGCAAGCTTTTTTGTGTGGTGACGATTTGAAATGATTATGTTGGTCGCAAAAAATATGACTAACAATGAATCAAGGTAAATATGTTTTTGCTCAAGTAGTTGACTTTTTACCACAGCGTATATTTGACAAGTTTGTCAAGAAACACGATGGGAATAAGTATGTCAGACACTTTACTTGTTGGAGTCAATTGCTCTGCATGGTATTTGGTCAACTTACAAATCGCGATAGTTTACGTGATTTGGTTATTGCAATAAATGCGCATAATAACAAATCATACCATCTTGGCTTCGGAAAAAGTGTAACGCTAAGCAACTTGGCAAAAGCTAATCAAAATCGAAGTAGTAAGATCTTTGAGGAATTTGCTTATCATTTAATAGCAATTGCCAGAAAAGTTAGATCAAATGATGACTTTGAGATAAAAGGACAAGTTTACGCATTTGATTCTTCAACGATTGACTTATGTCTTAGTGTTTTCTGGTGGGCTAAGTTTAGAAAAACCAAAGGAGGAATAAAACTGAATACTCTATTTGATATTAACACTCAAATTCCAGCTTTTATTCATATCTCGCCCGCATCAATCCATGATGTTAATGCAATGGATTTCCTTGTTTATGAAGTAGGTGCATACTACATATTTGACAGAGGATATGTTGATTACACAAGACTGTATAAGATTAATCAACTTGCAGCTTTTTTCGTAGTTCGAGCAAAAAGCAACTTGAAGTTTCATCGGATGTATTCCAGGAAATATGATAAAACATCCGGAGTCAAGAGTGATCAAATTGGCAAGTTAACAGGTTTTTACGTTTCAAAAGAGTACCCAGGATAAATCAGAAAAGTTCGTTTCTATGATGAAGAAACCGATAGAACTTTTACTTTTCTAACCAATAACATGGAACTTTCAGCTGAACAAATTGCTTTCCTCTATAAACAAAGATGGCAAGTGGAATTATTCTTTAAGTGGATTAAACAGCACTTAAAAATAAAAGCTTTTGGGGGTACAACAGAAAATGCTGTTCGGATCCAAATATACTCGGCAATTATTGCTTATTGTTTAGTTGCAATTATAGGAACAAGTCTTGAAATTGATCGTTCAACTTACGAAATCCTACAGGTTTTAGGAATATCCCTATTAGACAAAACCCCTGTAAAAGAGCTACTTACAAATGTGAATTACAATGATGTCAAAGAACAATTTTATAACCAACTGTCACTCAGCTTGTTTTAAGTGGACAGTTATGATATAATATATGAATTAATTAAAGCATTTCCAAATAATTAAGCATATTCTTTATAATTCATATTATCAATTTAAATCAGTATCAGTAACATTTTACAATCTCATATCATCTTCAGGAAGTGCCCATGAGGGAACTTTTAATTATTTGTTCTTTCAAAACCAAAGAGGCAAAAAGAATGTTTTTTGTCCTAATTTTGCAATCTATAAAACCTGGTTATCTTATCTAAGCCACTAACCTGTATGCTGATAGCCTTTAGATTACTCCTGTTGGAATTCAACTCAAACACACCCAAATCATTCGTACAATTTATAATAATTTATTTAAGCTAAAATGTACTAATACCGCTAACAATATATCTGCTTATTCAACTTTTACTGGTAAGTTTACATACATATATGCAAATAAGCAGAATAAAAGCTTACTTACTAACATCCAGATAAATAGCTGTTTTATTGATCTTTAGATTGGAATATACTTTGTTTGACAAATTTTACAATAAACCTTATTAGCATAAAAGAGTTTATTATCTGTTTTACAAAACGCATAAAAAAAAAGCAATATTCTATATAACAAATTACAATATCGGCCGTATACACAAATAAACACTAAAAATATATGTTAATTTTGAAATATTTCATTATTATTCAACATAAAGCTCTATTAAAATCACATAAACATGATTTTTTATAAAATATTTTAATTGTTAAAAGTCATGACAATTTGTTAAGAAAGCAATATATTTAATGTATATTTTAAATAATTTACTGTTGTTTTGTAATAAAAAGGTAATAAATATTAAAACACTTGTAATCATTTATTTAAGGGAATTGTAAAAACTTGAAAATGCACAAACAAATAAAAATACTTCTCCTTCTTTTCTTCGCATTGATATTGTTTTGTCCCAAAAGTTATTCTCAGTATTCCAGTTGTATGGAATGCGATCCATCAAATATCTTAACTTTTGAAGTTGACTTGTCTACAGCGCCTAATGCTACATGGACTAGCCCAAGTGTTCAAAGAAACGGGGCATGTTGCGGACATTCTGATTGTATCAAATTCGTAGTAATTACTCACCCCTGGACAGATCAGGTGAGCATTGAAATTACCGATGGTGCAAATCCTGGTGGACAAGATTACCTGATTAATTGTACAGATACTGTTGCAGCAGGACAACCCATATGTTCTGGCGGACAAGACACTGTGTGTATACTATTTTGTAAACCAGGTGCCAACATTAACCAATACACAATAACTGTATCAGAAGTTGTTAAGGGCTGTCCGGATCAGGTGGCGAGTGAAGGCTGCTCAGCAACAATATGGGCTACAGGAATGTATGTCCCCGGAATGCAATGGAATGTAATCTATCCTGATGCGTCTTATAACTCATACCTTAGCTGTCTGTCTGGCTGTGATACAGTAGAGGTTAATCCAGGCCCTTCTTACCCGCCGTACATCGATGTTGAGGTGTGGGGATATTTTGATGGTCCTTGTAATGCAAACATGTCCAGAGACACGATAAGAGTTTATTTTGTAGAAGATCTTGCTGTAGAAGTACAACCAGATTCTTCTTATGTTTGTTTTGGAGCAGGGAGTACAACCATATCAGCGAATGTCACAGGAGGGGTAGCTCCATTTTCTTATCAATGGAGTAATGGTTCAACAACACAATCAATCGATGTTTCAACAAGTGGCTTATATTCTGTAATTGTAACAGATAGTAATGATTGCTTTCCTGTTACCGATACTGCATATGTTAAAGCATTTACATCCAATATTGCTGCTATGGCAGGGCCAGATCAATATGCCTGCATATCAGCTCCGTGGATCACCCTTCAAGGAGTTATTACTCAAGCAAGTGGAGGTGTATGGTCAACCTCTGGAACAGGTACCTTT
>PKSZ01000396.1 GCA_002869425.1 Marinilabiliales bacterium | reverse complement strand
GATACAGAATACGATGTTATAAGTAAGGATTTGGGATTTGATAATGTTGACAAAGAAGCAAGGTTTGTGAAGGTGTTTGCAAAGAATTACGGGAAATTACCTGATTGGCACTTAGGTGCTGGGGGAGAGGCTTTTATATTTATCGATGAAATAATCATTGAGTAGTTTGTATAAAGAAACCAGCCGTTGGTCAAATAGTTTGTAAAACACATTTATTACATTTTAATAATTGCTTTAAAATAATATCTTTGTAATGCATTGTCGACGGACAATAATTGTTCACAACAATGTGGTGGTGGCGTTCTCAAAGCCATGTGTTTTGAAACGCTAAAATTTTATTGTAATTAGCAAGTTGAAACGGCTTATCGAAAGATAGGCCGTTTTGTTTTATTATTATTGCAAGATGAAAATTTTGGTATTGGATAATTACGATTCTTTTACGTATAATCTTGTTCATCTTATTGAATCTATTGTGGATATACGTGTAGAGGTATATCGAAATGATACCATAGATATTTCATATATAAAAGAATTTGATACGATATTTCTTTCTCCCGGTCCTGGTTTGCCTGAAGAAGAGGGTAGAATGAAAGAGATTATTCGTTTGTGTCATCATAGTCATAAAATTTTTGGTGTGTGTTTAGGAATGCAAGCCATTGCAGAAGTTTTTGGTGCTAAACTTAAAAATTTGAATACGGTATTTCATGGTGTTGCGCATGAAATGTACTTACCTGAATCCAGTCACATATTGTTTAACGGAGTTCCCCATCGGTTTTTAGGTGCAAGATATCACTCCTGGGTGGTTTCAATGGAAGATTTGCCAAACGAGCTTTCCGTTCTTTGTAAAGACCAAAATGATGAAATAATGGCACTTCAATACAGTAATTTGCCAGTGTGTGGTGTTCAATATCACCCGGAATCTATACTTACTGAATATGGTCGTGAAGTGATTTCAAATTTTTTGTTTCAGATGTAAGATGCTGTAACTTTTCTTCTCAGTGTTTTTTAATCTTATTTCGTACCTTTATACTATCAGAAAGATATATCATGGCTGAAATTGTTGTGCATGGAAGTAATATGGACTCAAGGGTAATCATTGGTGAAGATTATTTATCCCTGCTGAAATCTTTGGATAAGAAGAAGACCTTTGTGTTTACTGATGCAAATGTGTATGCATTGTATAAGGGTGTAATGGAGGGTTTTCAAGTCTATGTTCTTCCTGTAGGAGAGGATGCAAAGAGTTTTGATATAATCCAGAAAACTTTACAATTTTTATTGGATAAAGATGCTGATCGACAGAGTTTTATACTTGGCTTTGGAGGTGGTGTTGTTTGTGATATTGCAGGTTTTACAGCTTCTGTTTTTATGAGAGGATGTCGCTTTGGGTATATTGCAACCACTTTGCTCGCTCAGGTGGATGCCAGTGTGGGAGGAAAGAATGGAATTAATTTTTCTGGATATAAGAACCTTGTTGGCACCATAAATCAACCAGAATTTGTGGTTTGTCATCCTGATTTTATGAAAACATTGCCCAAAAGGGAATTGAAGTGCGGCTTGGCAGAAGTTCTAAAAATTGCTTTGGTTTCTGATGAAAATTTGTTTTCGTTCCTTAAAAACAATCGGGATAAGATTTTCCAGTTGAATGCAAATATATTGGAAAAGGTAATTTATGAAGCCATTCGGTTAAAGTCAGTGGTTGTAAATGCTTATGAAAAGGAAAGAGGTCTAAGAAGGATTCTAAATTTTGGCCATACTTTTGGCCATGCCATTGAAAGCACATCAGAATATAATCATGGTGAAGCTGTAAGTGTGGGGATGCACATAGCTTTAAAGATTTCAGTTGATTTGGGCATGCTCGATCATAAAGAATTTGAGAATATTACAAACCTGCAGAAGTCATATGATTTGCCAATAGATTGTGCAGCCAAATATTCTGATTTGATGCGCGCAGTGACCAGAGACAAAAAAAGGGATTCGGATAGTATCCATTTTGTCTTGATAGATAGAGTTGGAAACGCAGTTACCCAAAGGTTAAGTTTTGAACAATTGAAAGCGTATGAGCAGATTGTGTGTTAGTATACAAAATACATCTTATGATCATTGTCTGGAATTAATAAAGACTTCTGATTTGTGCGAGCTGCGCTTGGATAGCTTATCTCTGGAAGATGAACAATTAAAACAATTGTGCGTGTCAGGGGAAATAATAGCTTGTTTCAGGCATGGAAAACATCCTGAGTCTGAACGATTGGATCGTTTGCTGAAAGCCATTCAATGGGGAGTTAAATATGTAGATTTGGATATTGAGACGGATCAGGAGTTATTTGTAGAGCTGAAAAATGAAATTATAGGAAAGGATATAAAACTTATTGCTTCTTTTCATTCTTTTACAGAGACACCTGCAGATAGTGTTTTAATGCGTCTTATTACAAAGATGGAGTCCTGGACTCCTGATTATATCAAGCTTGCTTGTTTTGTAAATAACGATAAGGATAATTTACGCCTGATCAAATTATATGAGAATACCAGGAATAGGATAATTTTAGGAATGGGAAAACTTGGACGTTATACGCGCTTGATATCGCTTAAGTATGCTCCGTTTACCTACGTGTATCCTGATGAATGTGAAGCTACTGCTGATGGTCAGTTCTCTAAAAGCAAAATGGAAAAATTGCAGATCTTACTCAATGACTAATTCCATAATAATATTACCCGCATGTGTTGAAGGATACGCCAATGTTCCTGCATCTAAGAGTTTTATGCAAAGAGCGCTTTGTGCTGCAATGCTTTCCAAAGGAGAAACAGAGATTGTAGCCTCTGGATTTTCGGAAGATGTTTATTCTGTTATTGATTTGGTGCGTTCATTGGGTGTTTCTGTTGATCTGTTGGATGGCAAGATCCTGGTAAGGTCGAATGGAATTCAGTATAATCCGAAGGTGGATATGGGTGAATCAGGTCTTGCTGCACGAATGTTTACACCTTTATTGTCATTGTTTCATAAGCCATTAATAATCAATGGATATGGCAGCCTTTTAGCCAGAGATATGAAAGCAATGGAAAAAGGACTAAAGACTATGGGTGTCGCAGTAGAATCAAGTAATGATAGATTGCCTTTTAAAGTCACTGGACCCATTTTGCCAGGCTCTTATGCTATTGAATTGGGTAATAGTTCACAGTTTCTTTCAGGCTTACTCATGGCTTTGCCATTGCTGAAAGATAAATCTGTTATTGAGGTGGATAGGCTGGTTAGTGAACCATACTTAAAAATGACCATTCAGGTCTTGAATGATTTTGGCGTGAATATTATTCGAGAACAAAATATATTTACAGTACAGGGAAACCAACGATATAACTCATTATGCTATCATTGTGAATCCGACTGGAGTTCAGCTGCTGTTATGCTTGCTGCTGGCGCCCTTGGAGGAATCGTAGGTATTAAGGGGTTGAAAATTAAATCCTTACAGGCCGATAGGCATGTTCTTGATCTTATATGCAGTGCAGGAATAAAAGCCAAAATTACTACAGAGGAAGTTTGCTTTGAAAGGTCAAAAATAAGCGCTTTTCAGTTTGATGCTACCCATTGTCCTGATTTGTTTCCGGTATTAGCTGTATTGGCTGCAAATGCAAATGGAACATCTACCATTGCTGGTGTTGGCAGGTTATACAATAAAGAAAGCAACAGGGCAGTAGTTATACAGGATGAATTTTCAAAACTTGGAATGAATATTAAGCTAGATCAGGATAGAATGATTATAAAAGGAGGAAAAATTTGCGGAGGCATTATCAATTCTCATAACGATCACAGAATAGCAATGGCAGGTGCTTTGGCTGCAATTAATGCAGATGGCCCTGTGGAAATTATCAATCCGGAATGTGTGTCAAAGTCTTTTCCCGGATTTTTTCAGGAATTTAAAAAGTTACAAAAATGAATACATACGGTAAATTGTTCAGGGTGCATATTTTTGGTGAATCTCATGGTGAGAGTGTAGGCGTAACAATTGATGGTTGTCCGGCAGGAATATGTATCGATAAGAATGATTTTTTGCAGGATATTCAACGTAGAAAACCTGTAAAAAAAGGATCAACAGCAAGAAAGGAAGAGGATAAGCCTGAGTTACTTACAGGTATTTATAATGGCTATACTACCGGGGCACCAATAACGCTGGTTTCCAAAAATGAGAACATTCAATCTAAAGATTATAAGGATTTTGAGCAACATCCGAGGCCTGGCCATGCAGATTTCGTTTCCATGAAAAAATATAAAGGATATGCCGATCAGAGGGGAAGTGGACATTTTTCTGGTCGTTTAACATGGGGATTGGTGGTTGCTGGCGTATTGGCAAAAAAGATTATTTCCGGGATGAATGTTCAGGTTTCATTGGTCTCAGTGAATGGAAGTAAGGATATTGATAAGCAGGTAGAAACAGCTATGAGCAAGGGTGATAGTGTTGGAGGGATTGTGGAATGTGCAATTTCCAATGTGCCCATTGGCTTAGGAGAACCTTTTTTTGCTTCTGTTGAATCTTCGGTTGCTTCCATTGTGTTTTCAATTCCGGCTGTTAAAGGACTGGAATTTGGTTCTGGATTCCATTCTGCTCAAATGATGGGTAGTGAACATAATGATCTTATAATTAACGATCAGGGTAAAACAGTTACCAATCATTCAGGGGGAATCAATGGCGGTATTAGCAACGGAAATGACATTGTTTTCAGGCTTGCTGTTAAACCACCATCTAGTATTAGCAAAGTGCAGGAGACTTATCATTTTGGAAAACAAAAAATTACTGGACTTGAAGTGAAAGGAAGACATGATGCTTGCATTGCTCTTAGGATGCCGGTAGTAGTAGAGGCAGCAGCAGCCATTGCATTGGCAGATTTGTATTTACAAGAAAAGTCTAGATAATGTTCCGTTTGCTTTTTGACAGGGAATTGTACGAGACGGTTATTCTTAAGGAAGCGGTAAAAGCAAAGCGCTTTTTATGGCTGGGTACGTCAGATATTAAAGATTTATATGTAAATAAATCAGGGAGAATGGTTCCTTTCCTTGAGATCATTTCAGATCTTATCAAGCGAAAAGTTGAAGTAAGATTTTTATACGCAAAAGAACCGGGACCAAATTTCAGAAAAGATTATGATAAATATCCCATTCTTGCTAAAGGAATGGAGCAAATGCAGTGTCCCCGTGTACATTTTAAGACTGTAATTGTTGATGGCCAGGTGGCTTATTCAGGAAGCGCAAACTTAACAGGTGCAGGATTGGGCGCTAAGAGTCCAGCTAAACGTAATTTCGAAACAGGATTTATTACAAACAACGAGGAAATTGTTGATGCACTAATGCAGCAGTACGATCAGGTTTGGATGGGAATGAAGTGTAAAACATGCCAGAGAAAAGAGTTTTGCATTGAGAATATGTAGTGAACTTTTTCTCGTCCTCGTTTATACCTAAAATTTTAGCTTGTGGAATGTTTCGTGCAGATAAAAGTTTGTCGCATTGATTTCATGCTAGTGCGACTGCCCGCTTTACTTTCTGCCTGGCACAGAAAGTAACCAAAGTATGCTTTTGTGGCCGGCAATTTTATCGACGCCGTATCGTCCTCGTTCCAAACGATTACTAGTGAGGGGGTATAAAAAAGGGAGCAGTATTTGTTGCTCCCCAATAATTGTATTTTATGCCTTGTATTTTACTCTGCAACTACCAGATAATAATTCTTTTTTCCTTTTTGAAACAATAAGTATTTATTGTTGATGAGGTTTTGTTTGGAAATGCTGGCATCTTGCTGCATAATTTTTTCTTTGTTCAGGCTCAATCCTCCACCTTTTATGGTTCTGCGAAGTTCCCCCTTGGATGGAAAGACATCTGTTTTTTCTGCCAGTAACTCTGAAATATCAATACCTGATTCCAGGTCTTGAATAGAAATAGTGTGTTGTGGAACACCTTCAAATACTGCAAGAAACGTTTTTTCATCAATAGCAGCAAGCTGTTCTGCTGTACCTTTCCCAAATAGTATAGCCGACGCATTAACCGCAGCTTCATATTCGGCTTCCGAGTGCACCATTGTGGTTATTTCTTTTGCAAGTGTTTTTTGTAACAACCTCATATGAGGAGCTTCGCGATGTTCTGCAATAAGCTTTTCAATTTCTTCTTTGGAAAGGAATGTAAAAATCTTGATATATTTTTCTGCATCTTCGTCGCTTACATTCAGCCAAAACTGGTAGAATTTGTAAGGTGAAGTATAATTGGCATCCAGCCATACATTTCCATCTTCAGTTTTACCAAACTTAGAACCATCTGCTTTTGTGACCAAAGGAATGGTAAGAGCAAATGCACTTCCACTTGCTTTTCTCCTGATGAGTTCGGTTCCTGTAGTAATATTTCCCCACTGGTCTGAACCGCCCATTTGTAGTTTACAGTCTTTGTTCTTGTATAGCCGGAAAAAATCATAACCCTGAACCAGCTGATAGGTGAATTCTGTAAAAGACATTCCACTCTTTGATTCACTTCCTAGTCTTTTCTTTACAGAATCTTTGGCCATCATATAATTTACGGTAAGGTGTTTGCCAATATCCCTTATAAACTCAAGGAAACTAATGCCTTTCATCCAGTCGTAATTGTTTACAATTTCAGCGCGATTGGGTGCATCTGAATCAAAATCCAGAAATCTGGATAGTTGTGCCTTTATACCTTCAAGGTTTTTATTTAATGTTTCTTCATCAAGCAGATTTCTTTCCTGAGATTTGCCAGAAGGGTCGCCAATCATTCCTGTTGCACCACCTACCAGAGCAATAGGTTTATGACCTGCCATCTGGAAACGTTTAAGCAGCATAATTTGTGCAAAACTTCCCACATGAAGTGAATCGGCTGTTGGATCGAATCCAATATATGCTGAAGTCATTTCTTTTTCAAGTTGCTCATCTGTTCCGGGCATGATATCGTGGATCATACCTCTCCATTTTAAATCTTCAATGAAATTCATACCTGTAAATTTTGTTCAAAGATAATAATCTGTAATAAAGAAAACAGATTCGAAATTTATTTATACATAAGGTTTTTTGAACTAGACTTTTTTAAATTTCCATTTTCCGTTTTTAAAAACAAAAAATGCAATGATGGCAAGAATGGTCTCTGCAATTACAATTGAATAATATACCCCAGTTTCATTGTATTCTAAAACTATTGCCAGAAAGTATGCCAAAGGAATTTCAATAATCCAAAATGCAATAAAATTAATAAGGGTGGGTGTTTTTGTATCGCCTGCTCCGTTTAGAGCCCTGCTTAAAATCATTCCAAAAGCATAGCTAAGATAGCCGTAGCTAACAATTCTAAGGCAATCTATTCCTTCTTCAATAATGGTTGGATCATTACTGAACCATCCAATGATTTCTGATGCAAATGCGATAAACAATATGGCTGTTATGCCCAGAAAAGTAGTATTTACCCAAGCTGTTTTCCAAACTGTTTTTTCTGCCCGATCGGGATGTCCGGCACCCAAATTTTGTCCCACAAGGGTTGATGCTGCAGTAGAAATACCCCAGGCAGGTAATAAAGTAAAAAGTAATACCCTGATGGCAATGGTGTATCCTGCCAATACATTTGCTCCAAATATTGCAATGATTCTTACCAGTATTATCCAGCTCGAAGTTGCAATGAGTGATTGCCCAATGCCTCCAATAGAAAGTTTGATAAGCTTTTTAATGATATTGGGAATGAAAATAATATGACGCTTTTCTATGCGAATTCTATTATTTGGTTTGGAAAGCAGGTAAAACTGATATACAACAGCAATGGTTCTGCCTGAAAAAGTTGCCCATGCAGCTCCTTCAAGTCCAAGCTCTGTAAATGGTCCCCATCCAAAAATAAGGCATGGATCCAGAATCATATTTAGCATATTGGCAACCCAAAGTACTTTCATTGCCAATATGGCATCCCCGGCACTTCTGAAAATGGCATTTACAACAAAAAGAAGCATGATAACCGGACTGGAAGCAAGTAAGATTCGGGTGTAAACATAGCCATCTGAGCTAATTTCTTCAGTTCCACCCATAAGGGTAAGGATTTCTTTCGCAAAAAAGATCCCTGCGAATAGAACAGGCAAGGCGCCAATTATTCCAAGTATTATCGATTGCGTACCCACAAATGCCGCATCGTCTTTTCTCTTTTCTCCAATACGTCTTGAAACCATAGCTGTAGTAGCTGTACCAAGACCAACGCCAATGGCATAAACCAAAGTCATAATGGATTCGGAAATCCCAACAGCTGAAACAGCATCTGCTCCAAGTTGAGATACAAAGAAAATGTCAACTACTGCAAATACCGATTCCATTATCATTTCTATGATCATCGGTATGGCTAGTAAAAAGATTGCTTTCCCGATTGGAATACGAGTATAATCCTGTTCGGTGCCTTTTAGTGATTCGGCAATATCAAGACGTATCTTCTTTAGCATAAAATAAAAATGAAGGGCAAAGAAAGTGAATCTTTTTATAACTCTTATATTTATAGGTTCCTAAAGATGTAATACAAAAGAGTATGACTCAAGCAAATGATGATTGTTTACTAACTGTAAGGCACTTTAAGTTGGCTTTGCTTTTGGGAGGCCCTTTGGCAGCAGCAGTAGTATTATCCTTGAATTTATGGGCATTGAAAAGGAGATGGTTGTCGTTTCTATTTATTGTTATGGGCTTGACGGTGTCGTATGCAATGGAGCTATTTTCGTATTCAATGTCCTTATTGGTAGTTAGTTATCAAGATATGGGTATATACTCTGCCTTCATCTACAGGGCGTGTTTTATGATGATGGCCCAATTTATTTTTGGATTGGTAATCATTTTGTTTCTACGAAATAGAAAAATAATTTCTACTTTAAACAGTACAGTATATAATGTCGGTTTTCATGATCTGATAGTGATTGCTTACAGTTTCGTTTATTTATTCATACATGTTTCGGTTTCTCCTCTGTATGTGGTTTTTTTTAATGTCTTTATTCTACTGTATTTTCATGTGCATCTGTATTTTTATCGTGGACTGTTGTATTTATCGAGAAATATTTTTCTGAAACGAATTGTAGGATTATTGATTTTTATTGTTTCTGCTTTTGTAATATATGTATATGCTTTTTCTAGAAGCCTGAATATTCATTTTTCCGATGTAATACTGGATTTCTCTGATGTATATGTATTTGTTGTTTTTTATATTTCGTTGATATGGCTTGTTTTTGAACCTTTGCTTTTGATTGTTAAGTATGCAGGTTTTGTAGGACGGATACATAAAACAAGAAGGATAATTATTTTGGTAGTTATTCCCGTAATTGCCGGATTGCTTATTTATGGGAATTTAAAGTTTTACGATCTGAAAATTAACAAATATCAGGTGCATTTACAGGAAGAGATAAATGGGGCGCAAGACACTATAAGAATTGCTTTTATTGCGGATTTGCATTTTAGCAGGAGAATTTCTGATGAATATCTTGAAAATTTCACAAAATTGATAGAGAACCAGAATCCTGATGTTCTAATGTTGGGAGGAGATATTATTGAAATGTATGAAATCCAGGATGAAGGAGAGTTGGATCGGCTGGATTCTGCATTGCTGGATATTGATGTTCCCATGGGACGATATTATGTAGGAGGAAATCACGACCGTTTGGATTTTAGTGGATACAGACAGGATTTTGATGGATTTGTTCTTTCTGATACTGTTATGAATGTGGATGATTCTTTTTATCTTATGGGCCTGAAATACAGAAACAATAGCAGGCCAAAACCCATCAGCAAATTGATGCCAGCGAATGAAGAAAAATTACCTGTTATCTTACTGGATCATTCACCATATCAGTTGGATAAAGCAGTAGAAGCTGGTATCGACATTCAATTATCCGGGCATACGCACAACGGACAAATATGGCCATTGAATTATGTGATTTCTTGGATTTACGAATTACCCTGGGGGTACAAGAAAATTGGACACACACACTTCTTCGTTACCAGTGGAATAAGAGGTTGGGGAGCTCCCATTCGTTCAGCCGGCGATTCTGAGATTATGATTATTGATTTGATTTTTAATTAGTTTATCTCTTTGAAGGAATAATCAACACCGGTATCGGAGACTCGTTTATCATTTTGTGAGCATACTGTCCCATTATGTTAGATTTATTATGTATTTGCTCAGACATAATCACTATAATATCAGATTTGGTCTTTTCTGCATATCCAATGGTAAGGTCTGTAATATTATCTCCAAGTAGTAGTTCTTCACAATATGTAATATCTTCTTTTTCAAGGATAGAAGTAACTTCATCAGCAGATAGCCTTAACTGGTTTCTGATATCTGTTACTGCAGATGAAGAAACCGATATTAAGTGCAATTTACAGTCAAAAGCTTTTGCCAGCTCAATAGTAACGGGAATTTTGTATTTACTTTCAAAAGAAATATCCAAAGGAACTACAATATTGTGAAGGTTGCGTGGAAATACCATGTTTCGAACCAATAAGACTGGGCATTTTGCTGCCGATACAATTTTGAATGTGTTGCCACCTACAAAAAGATGTTCATATCCGGAGCACCCATGAGCAGACATAACAATAAGGGAATCTTTCGGGGAACTAACCATGGAGTTTACAGCTTTAAAAATTTTACCATTTTTAATGGTAAAATCAAGAACGGCTCCTTTGGGTGCATGATAGATGTACTTGTTCACAAGGTTTTCTAATCTTGATTTTGCGAATTCTTCTTCTTCCTCTTTTTTGTGAAAGATTTTTAAATGTCTGTCTTTAATTGCATAAACAAGATGTATGTCTGATTTGAATTTTTGAGCAATAATCAAAGCGAATTCAATACCTGCAATTGATTGCTCCGAAAAGTCTATGGGAACAATAATATTTTTCATAACTCCGGTTTGGGTTTGATGCTAATATAAGGATTCCTATAGAAATAAATATGTTGAAAAAGTATCAAACAGATTTACTTTTTAACATTAGGCTAAAACTAAAGAAAAATACTGCTGAAACGGTGATCCCAAATACGTTAGGATCAAGTTGAAGGGGGAGAGGAGCTTTGATAATTGTTAACAAAACAGTCGTTAATCCACCCATAATCATTGCAATTAAAGCGCCTGTTGGATGACTTCTTTTCCAAAAAAGTGCTCCAAGTATAGGAATAAACAGGCCCGATACCATAAAGGAATAGGAATAGAGCATAAGCTCAAGTACATCTTCCATGAACCAAGCCAGGGTTATGGCTATTATTCCAATGAGTAATGTTATCAATTGGGAAATGAATAGCGGTAATTCTTTTTTACGCTTATTGGGAAAGATATCCGTCATAATATTACCACTGGCAGCCATTAAGCAACTATCTGCTGTTGACATAATTGCAGAGAAAAAGGCAGACATGATTAGTCCCATTAACCCAACAGGGATGACTTTTCTTAGTAGCAATGGTAATCCCAGTTCATGATCAATGGCAGAACCAACAGGGAATCCAAATTCAGCAAACATGTTGTTTTCAAAAGCTACACGAGCAAAAAGCCACAGTATAACACCCATAAATGCCATTATGGGATATTCAAATAGTCCGGCAATGAACCATGCTTTTTTTGCCGATTTTTCATCTTTTGACGCAAAAATTCTTTGGTATAAGGTCATGCCTACAAACCAAATGGGGATTACAGTAACCATCCATTTCACGATGGTTTGCCAGTTTGTATTGGTTAAAGTTAAAAAAGGCTCAGGCACTGAATTAACAATGGCTTCATATCCTCCAAGTGAGTAATATGCAACAGGAATTCCAATAAGAAACAAACCAGCCATTAGAATAATCCATTGGATTGTGTCTGTATAGATTACTGCTTTTAATCCTCCCATAACAGTATATATAACAGCAATAAGTCCCATAATGATAAGGGCCGTATCCATATGTATGGATTCAAAAGTCGAAGAGAATAATTTTGCACCGGCAAGAAGCTGAGAGCTTGTAAATCCTATATAACCTATTGCTGAGATAATTCCTGCTGCAAAAGCTACTTCTTTGCCGTAAAAATGCTTAAATACCTGTGGGAATGTGAGTAGGTTTTTCAGTTTCCCCAGTTTATATATTTTCGGGACAAGAATAATTGCACTAATCCATGCACCAAGTAATCCTGTGAATAAAAGCCATGATCCGGATAAACCAATGGCGAATCCCAGGCCACCAAGCCCAATGCTGAATCCTCCTCCTACATCTGTAGCAACAACAGATAAACCCACATGGAAGCTATTCATAGACCTTCCACCAACATAATAGTCTTCGTGATTTTTATTCGTGCGGAGGAAAAAAGCACCCACGCCAAGCATAACAATCATGTATATTACAAATATGACAATATCTACCCAATGCATTATAAATCACGAGTTTTTATGTTGTTCAAATAATAGATAGACTGTTATTTTAATTTGAATGTTTGCGTTCCAATTTGATTTCCATCAATGAAAATGTCAACCGTATATTCACCTTCGGGTAGTTGTTGATGATTTTTCCATATGATTGCAGTAGAAAGATCCTGGTTCTCATATTGAACTTCTCTTTTTGCAGAATAGGCAATATCTTGTTCTTCGTATAGAAATGTGCCATTGTCCTGAGATGTTAGAACCAATCCACCGGGGCGTGCTATTCTTATATAAACCCATCGTTTGCCATTTTGGGCCAAAGGATTTTCTCTTAGAATAAAGTTTGTTTTAACTTTATTTACCTTTTTTGTTTTAACAGATTCCCCGTCTTTATTGACAACTTTATCATTATCGTTTAATATCTGTATGTAAATGTCTTTAGCTTGAATAACAGAAGCGATTGATACTTTATCATTTAGTTCTTCGTTTTTATCGGAAAGCTTTTCAAGTTTGTTTTTGGATTCGTCGAAATCGCTTTTGATTTCAAGATTTTCTGCAATTAATTGTTGATTAAGTGTGTTGAGAGAATCAATCTGTGAAATATATCCCTTCATGATGTTACGTAGCGTCTTAAGCTCGTTTTTATATTGTCTTATCTTTTGCCTGTTCGTTGATTTTTCTTCTTCAAGCTCTTGTATAATTTCTGAAATCCGTATCTTTTCTGCTGAAAGTTTAGCATTCAGCGTATCATTGTCTGTTTCCAGTGTCTCGTATTGCGTAAGAAGGTCTTCGTAGTCATTTGTGAGTTGTTCTTTTTCATTGTACACAAATTCTATAACTTGCTGTTTATCATACAGACTCCATGCAAGACTGAAAACAGTTATCAGTAGAACAATAATAATAATGTCCTTTATTCTATCTTTCCAAGCAATCTTTTTGCCCTTCATAACCAATCTTTTTTTCGCAAAAATATATGTTTAAAAATAAAAGGAGCCAAATTTATACTTATTCTTGTTTTGCTGATAAAAATAAAAGGTGTCATTGTTTTTATAAATAAGACTTTTCGGAACAACAACTTTGTCGTTTCCATCAAACATAGGCTCTTTTTGTTTTCCACCATCAATAAAAATTGTGTACAAGGTTGCCATTCCTTTTGGATAACGATCTTTATTGTATTTTATCTCTTTAATCTTATCAAGATCAGTTTCATCAATATTTGAAGGATGGTCGTTGATCACAAGCTTTAGGTTGTTGTACTTGGTCATAGCGGCATAAAATGAGCTGTTAAAACCATCGTCGTTGATACTATATTGGTTTTTGGGTATTCTGTAATACCAATTCAACACCTTGTTTTTTACACCAAATACAATCAGGTCGTTATAGTGATGGTAATGGATGTATATTTCTTCTTTAGTCATGGGGTCTGTAATAATTTCTGAGTTCTTGTAGTATTGCTCAGCAATAAAGACAAAATTGTCATCTTTGAAGAAATAGATACCCTTGAGTTTAAAATTATAAATGTCTTTAGCGTTATCGCCGTTTCTTTTATTAAGGAATTCAGCCTGGAAAGTACGATCAAAGGTTTTATAATTGGTTTTCGCTTTAATCGGAACAAATTTTTGTATGGAAGGATTAATTTTCTTATAAAAACCACCAAGTAGACTACCGTTTCTGCTGTTTCTGGCCTTGTAAAGTCCGGCTACAACAATATTCCCACTTTTGTCAAAATCAAAAATAATATCTGTAGTGGTATATTTCTTTAGTTTGATCGTGAATGATTTGTATGTATTCGTTTTGTTGTAATATGCCAGAATCAGGTTTTCATAGCTTTTGCTTCTGGTTCTTGATCTTCGTTTACTCTGCTCTTCTGCTTTTATGTTGAAATATATGTTTTTGTTTTCATCAATTTTGCAATCTATAATTGAGAAAACGCGTTCTTTCATGGGCAGGGAAAGCTTTTTTGATAATCTTTCTTTAAGTGTTGCATCGTAAAGTTTAAATGTGAAGAGTTCCCCATTGTACTGGGAAAAATATGGATCAAATCTTATCAAAAATGATTTTTGAAGTTTTGAATATTCAATGGATGGTTCAGTAGCATTTAAGTATTCACCAATTTTAATGGGTTTGTTTTTAAGCGTACCATCTTCTTTAAGGTAGCATACATATAATGCTTCATAGTTACTTCTTGGTGTTTTTGTTGAAAGGAACATTATTAAATTTCCCTGCATATAGTACATGTCTGTAAATTTGATTTCGTAACCAAGAATTGATGGGAATACTATTTTAGAAGACCAGTCTGTTGTTTTGGTAAGGTTTGAAATATAATCGATATAAAGCTGTTTGTATTCATTGATTTTAAGAACGTAAAAACCATCCTGATTGCCACCAATAATTTTTTGATAACGGAGACTTCTTTCCAGTTTAGATTCAGTTCCAAAGTCTACATTTTTCAACTGTGCGTATAGGCTTATACTGAGTAAAACAAAAATAAATGTAACAAAATGTCTCATAATTAATTGTTTGTGTTTGTCGGGTTAATTAGAATTAAATTTGCATTTATAGCATTTTCTTGCATTGCCTTAACAACTTCTTTTTTGTTTTCCGCGGGTGTTAGAATGATGAACTTACCTCCTTTATTGGTTGTATATCTTTCAAAAAGCTTCCATTTATCAATGTCGAAAGAGTTTTTCAGTTCAATTTCAAAAATATGTGTATTGTTTTCCAGAGAAGCTGTCATATCAGGAATGAATCCTTTATCTGAACCTGCTTTAACCAGCTTTGGCGGCTCTGAGTGTCCTTCCAGATGAGTCTTTATGTTTTCAAAGCCATCTTCTTTCAAAAGCTTAGTAAGTTCTAATAATATGTGCTTGTTTTTCATATTATTTTCCATTCTTATTTTTCAGATAATTATCAATAGCTGTTACCATAGAAAGAGCTTCTTTTGTTGGTGCTGCAATATCCAGCCTGAGTCCTGCTTTTTCAACGGCATTTGCAGTAGATTTACCAAAAGCTGCAATTTTCATGTTGTCTTGCTTAAAATCGCTGAAGTTATCATACAGTGAGCGAATACCTGAAGGACTGAAAAACACTATTAAATCATAATCGTCGTAATTGATATTTGAAATATCGCTGGAGACTGTACGAAACATAATTGCTTTTTGATAATGGATGCCAGCTGCATCAAGATTTTTAATCAATCTTGGATTATGAGTATTACTTAGTGGGATTAGAAAGTTGCCATCAGGCATTTTTTTCTTAATAATTTGAACCAATTCCTCATACTTTCCATTACCATGAAAAATTTTCCTTTTTCTGTACGGAATGTAATTTTGGAGATACAATGCAATGCTTTCTGAATTACAAAAATACTTTAGTTCTTCACTGGGTTTATATGATAGCTCTTTGCATGATCTGAAGTAATGGTCTGCAGACTTTTTACTGGTGAAAATAACTCCCTCTATTTCTTCAAACTTTATTTTTTGCTGACGGAGCTCTTTTCCTGCTACACCTTCTATTTGAATAAAAGAAACGAAGTCTACTTTTACTTTGTGTTTTTTTTCAAGCTCAAAGTAGGGTGAGTTATTCTTGGGTTCGGGTTGCGATATTAGGATTTTTTTCATAATTGCTTTTAGCTTATATACTCCTTGAGCTTGTTTTTCCTACTTGAATTTTTCAGTTTGTGAATTGCCCTTGTTTTGATTTGTCTTACTCTTTCTTTAGAAAGCTCCAGACGTTCAGAAATTTCGTTTAAAGTCATGCTATACTGGTCAAGACCATAATACATAACAATTACTGATTTTTCTTTATCGGACAGAATATTCAGAGTGCTTTTCAAATCTGCATGAAATGATTCCTGAAGTACTTTTCTGTCTGTTTTTGGTGAATTGTTGTTTTCAACAACATCCATCAGACTGCCATCTCCATCTTGAGATAAGGGAGCATCAAAAGACAAGCAGGGTTTTGTGTAAACCTGTATCTTTTTAAGCTTTTCTTTTGGAATATCCATTAACTGGCTGAGTTCTTCTGTGCTTGGTTCTCGCTCGTTTTTTTGTACAAAGGTATTGATTGTTTTGTTTAGCTTTCCCAGATTGCTGATTTCATTCTGAGGAAGCCTGATTGTTCTTTTATGGTTGTGAATTGCCTGCATAATCTGCTGTCTGATCCACCAAACGGCATAAGAAATAAATTTAAAGCCTTTTGTTTCATCAAATTTATGTGCGGCCTTAATCAGGCCGAGATTTCCTTCATTGATAAGGTCCTGTAGGCTTAAACCGCTATATTGATATTGCTTGGCAACCGACACAACAAACCTGAGGTTAGCTTCTACCAGTTTTTTTGTGGCTTCCTGATCGCCTTTTCTTACCCTTTCTGCTAGCGCAACCTCTTCTTCTGTCGAAATCAGTTCAATTTTGCTGATATCCTGTAAGTACTTATTCAGGGATTCTGATTCTCTGTTGGTTATCAGTTGTGATATTTTTAACTGCCTCATTTTTCGTTTTCGTTATTTCAATCGATGTCAGTTACTATACTGATTAGTTAGATAATTCTGATAAATGTTTTTTTGCTTTTTCGTATAGTTGTTTATTTAGGTTATAGTTCAATGGATTAACAGTCTTTTTAACCAAGCCTATATCTTTTAGTTCAAGTAATTTGTCTATTATATAAGATGGTGAAGATTTAAGTTCCCTGGTTATATCGCCAGCCGAAATACTGGATTTTTTGTCAAGTAATTCTAAAATTGAAATTTTAAGCGGATCTTCAAATACGTTGATAATGTTTTGCATGTTTTTAATAATTATATAAGGTTAACAGTAATTCAATCAGTCGTTTAATAAAATATTTTTGTAAATGGAATAAAACATATTTACTCCAGATTCAATCAGTTCATCAGGGAAATCATAATCCGGGTTGTGTAAGGCAGGATGTTTTTCGCCGGCACCCAGACCAAACATGGCGGCCTTGCTAATAAATCCAAAATGGCCAAAATCTTCAGACCATTTAAAAGCAGAATCTAGCTTAATTTGTTCAAGTTTATTTTCTTCTGCTGCTTGTATAATTGCATGTACATTTTCTTTATGGTTGATCGTAGCTGGAAATTCTTCTACAAATTCAATATCAATTTCCAGTTTTTCATCTTCTGCTATTCTGGTGGCTATTTGCGAACAAAGTTTTGATAAAAGCTCAATGTCCTGATTGTTAAAAGCACGAATGGTAACTCGGACTTCAGCATATCCGGCCGATGTTCCGAAGGCAATTTCTCCTAATTGAATATTAATAAATGTAAGGAGAATTTTATCCCGAAAAAGTTTTGTTTGCTCCTTAATCTGCTCGAAAGCTGCAATGATTTTGCTTACTGCAACAGCTGGGTTTATACCAAATTCAGGTTCAGCAGCATGTGAAGTTTTTCCTTTAAGTTTGAAGACGACTCCTTTTGATGCGGAAGCGAAGCCTTCTTCTTTAATCAAAATGCTATGTAAAGGAAATCCCGGTATATTGTGAAGTGCAAATGAAAAATCTGGAGAATATTTTTCCCATTTTTTGTCATTAATAACTTGTTCCGCTCCCATTCCTGTTTCTTCTGCAGGTTGAAAAAGAAGATATACATTACCCTTTTTAGGCGGATTTTTCATGATTTTTTCAGCGAGTCCCAGAAGTATGGTCGTATGTCCATCATGACCGCAAGCATGCATCACAGAATCATGAGCAGAGTGATTATCATTGGAAGTATCTTCTTGTATGGGAAGTGCATCGATATCTGCTCTGAATAATACCGAAATTCCTTCGTTGGTGCCAGTTTTTGCAATGATACCGTTGCCTCCAATCTTTTCAATATCAGACAATCCCAATTTTTGTAATTGTTTGGTAATATATATCGAAGTTTCTGATTCCTGACCAGATAGTTCAGGATATTTGTGTAAGTATTTTCTTATTTTTTTGAGTTCAAGCATTAATCTTTTGTGTCAAATCATTATATTTTCTATAAACCATAATTATTGACAACATACTGTTGCAATAATTTAAACCAAGCACTATTTGCAGTATAAAATCTCTTAAGATCCTAATTTGCTATAAAACAATAAATAGTTCGTATGCGACAAATATACGAAAAACAAGACGATTATTAAAATGCTACAGAGGTAATGATTTTGCTTTAACAAAAATTAACAATCAGATAATCTGTGATTTAGATTGCATTATTAAAACAAAAGGTATATTATTATTTGATGAGAAATGATCCTAACTAGCTCATTATTAGCAGGAAGTCTTTTGGGCTTTTATGATTTCCTTAATTTGAACTTTTCTCTCTTTTTGATTAATGTTTAATTTTATTTCTCCTTTGTTTGTGTTGTTCATACAATAAGCTTTTTGAAATTCTTCAAGGGTAAGTTGTTGCCCATTGTAAGGTGGGAAAAGTGATTGGTTTACAGCGAATTCAACGCCATGTGGCATGCCATCAGAACCCAGTAATAAGTCTTTACCAGCTTCAAATTTAAAATCGTCAATAAGCATGCGAAAGGGGTTGTTTGTTTCCTTGTAGAAATTATTTAATCTGTCTGAATAATAAACAGAGTCATAATTGAAATTAGGTTGCATGGAAAGAATTATTCCAAGATCTTTATAAATGCGTGCTGTATTTTTATCAATAAATTGGCAATGTTCAATTCTGATTGGGTTTTTAATTTGCTTGTAAAGCGTTTTTAGTACTGACGCAATTTGTTCTGTGGCCCTGTCTCCGATAGCATGAATAGCAAGGGGGAGGTCTAAATTAAATGCTTTTTCAAGGTTTTGTGTCAAACTTTCATCGCTTTCTGTAAGGATGCCATTACCATTTGTTTTTAAATATCCATGTTTTAGTGCAGCTGTTGAAGAACCCAGTGCACCATCAGTAAAAAGCTTTATTCCATATATTTGATTTTTTTGCTGAATGGTCAGTTCGTTATAAAAATCAAAGCTGCACCAATTAATCAAACGGGAATTTAATTCTGAATCTGCAATGTAATCAAGATGATATTTAGATGTAATAAACATATCATCAATCTTATATATGCCTTGTGATTCCAACTTTTTGATAAAGCTATTTACGGTGGTTTTATCAAAAGGAATAAGATTTGTTATAAACGCAAGAATATAGGGAAGGTTTTTTTCAAGGAGATCACTTGATTTAAAATTGGTTAGTATTTCTGGATTTGATTCGGAAATAATATTTTTTGCTGCCTGGTTGATGATGTATTGGTGTAATGAAAGATTACAGATAATTGTGGGAGGCAGATGGTTGAAATCCTCTTCGTACAAGTCGTATACGCTATTATTCCAACCTATGGCAATGGTAAAGCCTTTTTTTGAAATCTTACTCTCAATAGCAGCAATAGCATCTTTGTTATTTTTAATGTCGTACAAATCTATTGCAGCACTGAATGCTGAATATGTGTTCAGATGGTTATGGTGATCATGAAGAAGAGGAATTGTAAATTCCATGTTAATAAGCTCTTTTGTTTTTTCCTTCTATGTAATTGATAAAAGATGTATTGACAACTTTGTTTCCTCCCGCTGTAGGATAATCTCCGGTAAAATACCAATCTCCTTTATCAATTGGGCAGGCCTCATGTAAATTTTCAATGGACTGATAAACAATAGAGATTTTGGCAGAGATATCTTCAGGTGTCAGGATTTGACTGATTTTTTCAGATATTTCATCAGCGAGAAATGGCTTATAGATTTCTTTGACATAATTTACGATTTGCTCCTTAGGCAGGTTTTCCTGCTCTTTGGACTTCCTGTAAACATCTTGAATAAGCTTTTCCTTTCCCTGATCTTTTAGAAGTTCAATCGTAGCTTTGAATGCTGCAAAATCTCCAAGCTTTGCCATGTCTATTCCATAACAGTCTGGGTATCGGATTTGAGGTGCTGAAGAAACAATAATAATATGCTTGGGATTCAATCTGTCTAGAATACGTAATATGCTCTGCTT
>PKSZ01000157.1 GCA_002869425.1 Marinilabiliales bacterium | reverse complement strand
TAGGCAATTGGCATTGCTCCTCCCGGAAGTTTTGCAATTGTTTCTCCATCTACAACATCATCCTTTTGCATTGCCTGATGGCATCTGCATTCGCTTGTGTTACAATGATCTGTATTAAACAAATTGAAACATTTTTTACCTATGCAATCATCCTGCATTCTACCTACAGCTTCTGCTCCGGCAATATTCATATAAATTACATTATATTCCTTATCAATTGCCATTACTGGTGTTGGAACCTTATCCAAATAGTCTACCTTACGAGAAGCTCCAACATTTAAGCTTTCAAGCTCGTTTACCTGTTTGGTTGCAGAATCCAGATTGTTTTTCAAGCTTTCCAGCTCTGTTGCCTTAGCCTGAAAGTCCTTTTCGGCCTTTTGAAGCTTGGCTTCTAAATCTAAAATACGTTGTCTTTTGTTCATGGTCTATGGTTTTTAAAAAGTTTAGTCTACTTCATTATCTTTTTTCTTAGTTTTTTTGTTTTTATTACTTTTTTCAGCTTTTTTTTCCTTGTTGTCGCTTGCATTGGAATCTTTAAGAACCATCAATTCTTCTGATGAAAATACACGATCCATATCCAGAACCATAATAAATTCATCATCTGGTCTCATGATTCCTCTAATGAACTCAGATCTGAATTTGTTCCCAATACTAGGAGGAGGCAGAATATCTTTTTCTTCTACTTCCAGAACTTCTTGTACAGAATCTACCAATGCACCAACCTGAACTGAATCTCCCTCAAGGTCAATATCCATTACAATAATGCATGTTTGAGCTGTGAATTCAGTAAGCTGAATGCCAAATTTAATGCGAGTGTCAACCACTGGGAGCACTGTTCCCCGGAGATTTATTACACCCAGCATATAATCAGGCGCTTGTGGCACTTTGGTAATTTTTGTCATTTCAAGAATGTTGAGAACCTTGCTCACATGTGCAGAGAAGAGCTCATCACCAACTTTGAATGACAAGTACGAATTACTTTGAATTGCTGTGTCGTTTGCCATGTTGTTGAACTTTTAATTAGATGTTATTATATCGTTTGAAAACTTTTTAATCATTTTATTGGGGTCTACTACCAATGCAACACTACCATCACCAAGTATTGATGCACCTGAGAAAATATCCTGATCTTTATATAGTTTACCCAAAGGCTTAAGTACAGCCTGGTATTCACCAATAATATTATCTACTGCAATACCCACTTTAAATTCATCGTAACTAACTATAATTACGTGCATTACTTCTGGCATCTCAGATTCTAATTTAAATTCTTTTCTAAGATTCTGAAATGGAATTTGTTCTTCATCTAAAACAACCACCTGCTGATAATTATCATCAAGATCTTTTGGTGTTACAGCATAACATTTCATTACAGAATTTAATGGTAGTATATAATCTGTTTGTTCTACCCTAACCAATAAACCATCAATAATGGATAATGTTAAAGGAAGAGAAATGGTTATAGTCGTTCCTTTACCGAGCTCAGAATCAATACTTACATCTCCCCTGACTTCCTGTATTTTTCTATTTACTACATCCATTCCAACTCCTCTGCCAGAAATATCTGTTACTTTTTCAGCAGTACTAAATCCAGGTAAAAAGAGAAAATCAAAAATCTCTTTATCCGGAAGATCTGTATTTTCAGGAATAAGTCCTTTACTAATTGCTTTATTCTTGATTTTTATCGGGTCTATGCCTTTACCATCATCACTGATAGAAATTAATACATGTGCACCTGAATGAAAAGCCCGCATATTAATATTTCCGGTTTTGCTTTTACCATTGGCTAATCGTTCTTCTTCAGACTCTAAGCCATGATCTATACTATTGCGAATGATATGCAATATAGGATCGGTTAGATTCTCGATAATGGTTTTATCAAGTTCAGTATCTGTACCTTCAGCTGTAAAGGAAATATCTTTATTAAGTTCTTTGCTGAGATCTCTAACCAATCTCTGAAAACGAGTAAGTATACTGTTAATAGGAATCAATGAGATACTAAAAGCCAGATCTCTGAGTTGTCTGGATAATTTCTGGATATTCTCACTGATGATTGTTAATTCTGAACTATCTTGATTATCAGAATACAAGGATAAGCGTGCTTGAGTTGTAACCAGTTCACTTACAAGGTTCATCAAATCATCGATTCTTTCTGCAGCAACCCTAATGCTACTAATATTAGCAGTGGTTGCCGATTTTCTATCTGGTAGCGTTACGTCGGAAACAACAGTTTCTTCCGTTTTGGTTTTGGAAACTTTACTTTCCTCAGACTTAATGGTAGTGTTGACATTTTTTGTTAGCTCCTGAATGATGAAATTTTTATCAATACTGTATGTTTTCTTATAATTCTCCTCTATTTGAGATATGAGACCTTTGTGTTCAAAAATATCATAAGGAACAAGCTTAATAATTTCTATCCGGCAATCATCTTCAACAAAAATAAAGACATCCTGAATGTCATTCTCATTTTTATCTGTTGCCAGCAATACATTCCAGTCTACGAGACATTTTTCCGGATTTAACTGGTCGAAAACAGGAATTCTTTCGATCAATGGGAAAGATGCACATTTTCCAATTTCGCAAAGTTCATCGAGAAGATACAAAGGATTGGTTCCATTGTCAAAAATTGACTCGTCAGGATGAATTACAATAAAGAAAGTATTCATTCCCGAACCATCTTTATCATCTTTCGGTATGTTATTGTTGCTATCATCATCATTATCTTCCTTGATTTTTTCTTTTGCGCTGGCATCGTAACTTATGATTTTATCCAGTAATGAATCATAAACAGATTCGTCGTATTTATCGTCAAAAAGCATACTCTTTATTAGATCTAATATTTCTAAACTTAAAGATAATAATTCGCTGGCTAACAATATTCTATTGTCACGAATATCTTCATATAATGATTCAAGATGGTGTGTTATGCCGCTTACCTTTTCAAATCCAAACATGGCACCACCACCTTTTAGTGTATGCATTGCCCTAAAAACCTTCTCAATTAGCTCCTGATTGTTTGGGTTCACTTCAAGCTTAAGTAATGAATCTTCCAATTCATTTATAAGGTCTGTTGCTTCTTCAAGAAATTTCTTCTGAAATTTATCCATTATATTGGCAATTTATCTTAAAACTTTTTTCAATGCGGCTAATAACTTGGCTGGAACAAATGGTTTAACAATCCAGCCTGTTGCTCCCGCATCTT
>PKSZ01000721.1 GCA_002869425.1 Marinilabiliales bacterium | reverse complement strand
TTTACTTTCTTTGATGTCGAAGACGGCTTAACAGATTGTGATTATGACTATCTGATCATATACGATGGAGAAGATACTACAGGAACTGTAATAGGAACATACTGTAACAATAATGTTCCAGACTTTGTTACTGCAACCAATGCTACTGGTGCTTTAACGGTAGTATGGTATTCAGATGGAAGCGTTACATATTCAGGTTGGGAAGCTACTATTTCCCAGGTTTGTTCAAACAGGCCTGTTGCAGATGCAGGTTCAGATGTCAATCTATGTACAGCAGGTGATGTAAATCTTGGTGGTAGTCCTTCTGCCAGTGGAGGAACTCCTTCATATACTTATCAATGGACGCCAGCAACTGGACTTGATTCAGAAACAATACATAATCCGGTAGCAAGCGTTTCAAATACAACAACTTATACCCTTAAAGTTACTGATAGTGAAGGTTGTTCTTCGATTCCTGATGAAATCCAAATTGATGTAAACACCCCAAGCGATGTTTTTTCAAGTGATTTTGATGAGACATGGTATGTATGTCAGGGTACGTTTAAAGACAATGGAGGAGATAATGATTATTTGAACTACAGTAATTATACACAGTCATTCTTTCCTTGTGAAACAGGTAAAATGGTTAAAATGACCTTTACCTCCTTTGACCTTGAGTACGAATCGATCTGTGATTATGATTGGCTAAAGGTATATGATGGTCCAGACACTAATTCAACCTTATTAGGAACCTATTGTGGGACAAATTCTCCAGGTGAAGTTATTTCCACACATTCAACAGGCGCATTAACCTTTGTTTTCTCATCTGACATTTCTCTTGCATATGGAGGCTGGGAAGCCAATGTGAGCTGTGTTTGTACACCTCCGGTGGTTGATGCTGGCCCAGATCAGATTTCCTGTCCGGGAGGATCTGTTATTCTTGGTGGATCTCCCACAGCAAGTGGCAGTGTACCGCCTTATACATACTTATGGACACCAGCAGGTAACATAACCGACGCAACAGTAGCCAATCCCGAAGCGACTCAAAGTCTTACAGCTATTTATTATGTCTCTGTAACGGATAGCCTCGGGTGTGTTGGCACAGACTCTGTGAGTGTTACTATAAATGACTCCATCTCTGAGTATTATACCAATACGGATGCAATCTACTACACTGAACAGGGCAACTTCTACAGCAGTGCAGGATCAACTGGTGGATACGAAAACAACGAGAACTATGAAGTAACGTTTATGCCTTGTGGCGATTTGTATTCGGTGAAACTGGAATTCTCTACCTTTGACATTGAGTACAACTCTACTTGCAGCTACGATAAGCTTTCCATATACAATGGAAAAGACAGCAATGCGCCACTGATAGGAGAATACTGCGGGACAAGCAGTCCCGGCCTGGTACAGGCTACCAATGTGGATGGTGCTATAACAATTGTATTTATTTCAGACGGTAGTGTGAATGCTCCGGGGTGGTCTGCAACTATTGGAAAAGAGGCCAACTGCGATAATATTGGAACTATAGCACAAATTTCCTCAACTGGTGATGGCTGCAGTTCGGGGCATGCCGATCTCTCACTGGCCACAGATATTGGAACGAACCCTGTTCAATGGCAGTATTCATATGATAATATCAATTTCACTAATCTTCCCGATGGGAATACTTCATCAGTTACTGGTGTGGTAATCCATTCAACAACCTTCTTCAGGGCTGTGATCTCCGTTGACGGTCAAAACTGCTATACCAACACTGTCAAATACAATTCCGGCAATAACTATTATGTAAACGATGCTTCCTTGACAGGCGATGGATGGTGTACAGCTATCAGTGACAGCCATAATGATGGATTAACACCGGCGACACCGGTTGCAGAAGTCATGGATATATTTAATAATTATGATGTTGGACCGTGCGATACCATTTTTGTTGATAACGGAAACTATGGAGATAAGATCGAAATTACAGCTTCTGACATGGGTAGCTCATCCGGATATATTGTTATACTTGGTGCATCAAAGGAGAATACTGTTCTCAATACAACTTCAGGGGCAGACAATATCTCTGTTCTGGGTTCAGGCTATTTGCATTTCAAAAATCTCAAAGTGGTTGGTGATGATCTTTCCAGGACCAATGTATTCAATTACCAATCCAGTGACATTATTTATGAAAACTGCGACTTTGTAAACAGCAAAGAACCGGGAATAATGATTACTGGGGGTGATCGTACTGCAGGTACAGAGTCTGACGATATAAATGTATTAAGTTGCTCTGTATTAAATACATCACCTGGTGACAATGCTGTTCTGATCCAGGGTGATTGTAAAACGATCCTGCTGGATGGCAACACCATTGAAACAAGAGGAACAACAAGTGCTGAAGCGGTTTATGTTGAATCTACGGGAAAAGGTGCTCCGGTATATGTTACCATACGCAATAACACCATCGTAGCAGATGACTATGGTATTTATCTGAACGGTACCAATAATACCATTTCCAAAACAGCGATTGAAGGCAACATCATTAGCATTGCAACAACAGATCAGGCTGATGGGGCCAGTATCAAAATGGAATATGCGGGAATTGATGCCTCCAACAATATTGATATTTTTAACAATGAACTTACCGGCGGTAAAAATGGGCTGTACTATGGTTCAACTGTGAACTTTACAAAAGTATATAACAACATCGTTCATGCATCACAAAATGGTTTGATTGCAACCTCACAACCAACCGGACAGAATGAGGTATATTTCAATACTTTCTATAATAGCCTGTACAACCTGTATTTCAATGACAGGACCAACCCATATTGGACCGTGAAGAACAATATCTTTGCTAATACCAGCAACGACAAAGTGAATGGTTGTGTACACGTGATAGGAGCAGATGCTTTTGCGGAGATTGACAATAACTTGTATTTCGCTTATGATGAAGCAAAAGTGGCTGTTTTTAATGGAACTATGTATGCCACTGTAGCTGCATGGTCTGCAGTAAATCATCAAACCCAAACAGGTAATGGAGACGAAAACTCATTACAGGGAGATCCCGGATTCAGAGATATAGCCAACGGAGACTTCAGAATTTACTCCACATCTCCGGCTTATGAGCTTGTTACAGACCTGGCTGGTATAACCAACGATAAAAATGGGACAGCCAGACAGATACCTGCTTCTGCCGGTGCATTGGTAGCATTGCCCGAATTTATGGGGATAGTCAGTACAA
>PKSZ01000493.1 GCA_002869425.1 Marinilabiliales bacterium | reverse complement strand
TAAAGTAGACGAATTGTTGGCAATTATTCATCCGGATGATGTTGCAAGAATTAAAAAAGAGGCTGTTGATCAGATTAATACTGAAGATTTTTTAAGTTTTGAGTTTCGTGTTGATATTCCTGATAAAGAGGAAGAAATACAGGTTCAAAGCAGAACATTGATTTTTAAAAACAATGATTCAAAACCTGTTAGGGCAATTGGTGTAATGCAGGATATAACAGAAGTTAGAGATACAGAATATGCCTTACAAAAAAGTGAATCATTCAACAAAAAAATCATTGAAAGCAATAATGATTGTATCAAAGTTCTGGATAAGAATGGAAAAATCGTTTTTATTAATCAGGGGGGAATAGATGCATTTGAGATTGAACATGTAAATGAGATTATTGATAAACCCTGGCTGGAACTTTGGTCAGGAGAGAATGTTGATGAAGCAGAGCAGAATTTGCATGCAGCACTGAAAGGAAATCCCCAAAGTTTTGTTGGTTTCTGTGAAACAGCAAAAGGAAATCTCCGTTGGTGGGAGGTGTTTCTTTCACCACTTCATTATAGCGCCAAAGCTAAGGAGAGATTGTTAGTGGTATCGAGAGATATAACTTCCAGGAAAAAGACAGAAGATGCATTAAAATGCAGTCTGGATTTGTATACTATGATGAATGCAGGTGGACTGGATAATATAATAAAACATGGTCTAAAAGAAGCATTAAGTATTACAGATAGTACGATAGCGTGTTTTCATTTTGTTGATAACAGGAATAAATCTATTGTTCTAAATTCATGTTTGAATACGGAGGGTAAAAATGAATATAAAGTCATAGATAAAGAGGCTATTCCATTAATCAAATCTGCAATCTTTCAAAAAACAGTTGAAGTCGGAGAAGCTGTAATCGAAAATGAAATGAAAGATGAACATTTTGTTTTTCCAGGTACGAAAAGGAAACTTAATAGGTGTCTTACAATTCCTGTTTTTGAAAATAGCGAAATTATTGCAGTTATTGGAGTTGGAAACAAGAATGAGAAATATACGCGTGAAGATGTAGTTTTGTTAAAACTAATCGAAGAAACCATAGCATCGGTTTACCAGAGGAAATCAAGAGAGCAGGCCTTGGTTCAGGAGAAACAGCGAGCCAAAGAAAGTGATCGCTTGAAGTCGGCCTTTTTGGCAAACCTTAGTCATGAAATTAGAACGCCCATAACTGGTATAATGGGATTTACAGACTTGCTTTTACATAAAGTGAAAAATGCTGAAAATCAAATTAAGTATGCTCAGAAGATTAAAAGCAACAGTAATCAATTGCTGGGTATAGTAAATGACATTATTGACATCTCAAAGATTGAAGCAGGTTTAATGCCCGTGAAAAAAAGTCCAACGAATCTTAGGTTGCTTATTAGTGAAGCGCTTAGCTTTTTGGAAGAGGAGAAGCGAAAAAGAAACAAGGTGGGGATTTTGCTAAAAACCCATATTGAAAGAGGCTATTATAACTTAACAGTAGATGTTGATGTTGATAAATTGGATCAGATAATCAAAAAACTTCTTGATAATGCGCTAAAATTTACAAATTCCGGATTTATTGAAGTTGGCATTGATTCTTTAGCTGGAAAAACAATTACCTTTTATGTTAAGGATACAGGTGTAGGTATTGAGAAGGATGCCCAAAAATGGATTTTTGAGCGATTTAGGCAAGAAGATGATTCGCTAAACCGGAAATTTGGTGGAATTGGCTTGGGCTTGGCTATTTGTAAAGGTTTAGTTGAATTGTTAAATGGTGAAATCTGGATACATTCTGAACCGAATGTAGGAACAGATGTCTATTTTTCGATTGAGGCTGAGAATGTTACCGGCATTGAGAAAGTCGCTGATTTTAGGCAACCTCCAAATAGCTAGAAAAACAAAAAAATTCTGATTGTGGAAGATGAAGAGTCAAACTCTATTTATATCGAGGAGCTTATGGTTGAATTTGGGCTGCGTGTTGTTAATGTTTCCTCGGCAGAAGATGCATATTCAGTATTGGCAAAAGAAAAGCCAGACCTGGTTATCATGGACCTTTCATTACCGGGCGACGATGGCTTGAAAGCAATGAAAACAATAAAAAAGATGAATCCGGATATTCCAGTAGTGGCACAAACGGCCTACTCATATCCATATGGTAAAGATGAGTTTCTTTCTGGTGGCGGAGATGGGTATTTGTCGAAGCCATTTGATAAAAATCAAATGTTTGATATGCTAAACAAGCTGATTAAGTAGCCTTATTCATAAAATTCAATTTCATATAATAAGGCATAAGATCTTTTTTTAGCTCTTCATTGTTTAGTATTATCTTACCCAGCTGCGCAATGATGTTTCCTAATTTTTCTCTTCGTTTATAATTGCTGTCGTTCCATTTGTAGTGATCTGTTATGTAGGAACAAATCAATTGAAGAACCTCTGATGAATTTTCTGCAACACAGTATTTTATTAACCATTCGATAAGAGGATACAATAAATCGCTGTTTTCGTAATGCTTAATTAAATGATCAAAGGTTTCTTCTGTAAGGTCATAAGAGCTAAGCCAGTAATTGATAACAAGAAACTCAAATAAAATGTCGTGTGTAAATCGAATATGTGTGTTGTACCCAAGAAATTTTTTGGGTTCTTTGAACTCGTAAATAAGTCCGGATGCCAATAGTTCAGCGTAAGCTTTTGTTTCGTAGCAGGGTTTGTTGAGAATATAATTTTTATCAATGAATATTTTTTCTATTCCATAATGGGAATAGGCCAGTAGTTCAAAAATAATTTCTTGTTTTTTATGGTCGTGTGTTCCATATAAAACATTATTCTGAATGTAGTTATATAAAAGATCAATTTCTGATTGTACTTCTGACCCTACTATATTTGATTGCACGTAAAGCTGTAGGAAAAATGGAAGTTTAATAATCTCACTGAAACTTTTGAAGTTTTTATAATCCCAGTCTGCATGTAAACTTTTAAAAAATTGTTCCAACTCCTTGTCCGTTAATAGAGGAACGTTACCATTTTCTTTAAGGTAAAGTTCTGGGTCAAACCAAATATTATCAGATCCAGGATAAAAAATCTTCTGTTTATTATGAATAACTTTCAGACTTTCAGGCACTCCTGTCAATAATATTTTAACAAAATCTAAATCTTCAGCAATGCGAAAGAGTTGAATAATCGACTCAAAAAATTGTTGTATTTCTGTTGGGTTGAAAGATAT
>PKSZ01000239.1 GCA_002869425.1 Marinilabiliales bacterium | reverse complement strand
GCTTGTAACCTTTTGATAAAGCTTGTTTTGAAAAAGTATCTCTACCTTGGGGGCAATAACCTAGTTGGAACTTCTGAATGATATCTTCTCTAAAACCTCTTTCAATAAAGTAACTATGTGCAATTGCTTTGCCATCTCTGGAATTGTACATTTGATCAGAGAAGTACTTTTGCGCGTAGGAAGAGATAATCAACATGCTTTCTCTGTCGTGGTTGCGTTGTACTTCCTCTTCCGTCAGTTCTTTTTCTTCGATTTCTATATTGTACTTCTTGGCAAGGTATTTTAATGCCTCAGGGTATGAAAGTTGCTCATGTTCCATAATAAAATGAACGGCATTGCCTCCTTTACCACAACCAAAGCATTTGAAGATTCTTTTTGAAGGGGACACTGTAAAAGAAGGGGTTTTTTCATTATGAAAAGGACAGTGTCCAAGAAAATTGGCGCCTCTTCTTTTTAGGCTTATGAACTCCTCAATTACTTCAACTATATCTGCTGCATCAATTATTCTGTCTATGGTTACCTGATCAATCATAAGCTGTACAAATTTACAGTATTATGCTGAAATAGTTACTATAGATTTTTTTTATTATATGATGATACTACGAAATTATTGTATACAAGATTACTAATGAAAAAAGTAAATTTAATTTGTAATAATTGGGAACGTTTTAAAGAACTGTTTGTCTATGAGATGAACCATGATATTAAATTAAATTATACGATTATGAAAAAACTAGTTACACTGTTATTGATATTATTTGCAGGAGTGTTTTCGCTCTATGCACAAAATTGTGATGCAGGTTATGTTTATTGGCAAAATCCAACTACACAAGAAGTAGAGTTTTATGATAGTTCTTATGCATCTTCACAAATAGAATACTATTACTGGACTTTTGGTGATGGTAGTTCAGGAAGTGGTAGCTCTGTGACTCATTCATACTCTGCCAGTGGATATTATGGCGTTTGTCTGGATATTTTAACTTCCGATAGTTGTTCAAGCTCTTATTGTGATACCATTTATGTAAATGTAGATGGCGATCCTTGTGCAAATTTTATGTTAGATCTTGCAGTAACAAATACAACTTTCCCGAATGCTGCAGATGGTGGAATTAGTGCAATCGTTTCAGGTGGTGCACAGCCTTATGTTTATAGCTGGAGCAATGGAGATGTTACTCAAAATATTGCTAATTTAACAGAAGGACAATATTCGATTACTGTGACAGATGTTAATGGGTGTGTTGTAACCGGAACTGCCTATGTTGGTGCAGATAGTACTTTCAGTTGCCAGGCTCAATATTGGGTTTCTGATAGCGTTGGAACATATTTCTTTTATGATAATTCTGTTGGCGATGTAGTTAGCTGGAACTGGACATTTACAGGAGGAACTCCGGCAACTAGTACAAGTCAAAATCCGATGGTTACATACAATACAAATGGAGCATTTGATGTATGTTTAGAGATTACTACATCTGATGGTTGTTCAAGTGTTATGTGTGATTCCATATGGGTAGGACCTGTTTGCGACTTATATGTATTTGGTAATTCACATGATGTAACAACACAAGGAGGAAGCGACGGGTATATTGATATTACTATTTCCGGAGGAACACAACCGTACTCAATCAATTGGAGTCACGGGGCTCAAACAGAAGACGTAAGTGGCCTAACATCAGGACAATATTTTGTTGAAGTAATTGATAGTGAGTCGTGCTCATATACTGCATATTTTTATATTAATGAGCCATATCCGGATTCTTGTTATTTGCAGATAGATTATATGGTTGTTGATGAGTCTGCTCCGGGCGCTGCTGATGGGATGATAGACATAACTGTTTCTGGTGGCTTCCCTCCATTTATGTATATATGGAGCAATGGAGAATATACAGAGGATATCTCAAATTTAACATCCGGTTTTTATGATGTATTGGTTTACGATTCATTGTATTGCCAGGAAACAATGAACTTCTATGTTGCAGAAGCAAGTACATACGTACCTGTTGATACGCTTTGGACAGACCCGGTTGATACATGTATTAACATAACGGATTTTTATATTGATACAGTGAGTGTTACAGATTCAAATTTTGTGGATGTTACATGGGCTTTGATCGATGATAATGGAACAACTTATCTTACTGTAACTTATCCGTATGATCAGACGGGTTATGTTACGGTTACTCTTCAAATTAATTGTCCGAATGGTGCTAAGAATATTACTGCTATTTATGACGTAATTGAAGTAGAATATAACATGATTACGGGTATTGAAAACTCAGAAATCAATTATCTTAGAATTTATCCAAATCCTGTTAAAGATAATTTTGTTGTTGATGCCAGGGGGGCAACTGAAATAGTAATCAGAAATATTACTGGTCAGGTAATTCATGCTCAGAAAGTAAATGATGAATCTGTTGTTGAAGTTGGCTCATTATCAAAAGGATTGTATTTTATCACAATTAGTTTTGATGGTGGTGAAACAGAAACACTAAAAATTATTAAAAACTAATTTAGTTTTATTGCAGAAAAAGGGCTGATTCTTTTGAATTGGCCCTTTTTTTATGGGAACGTTTGCAGAAATTTATTGTCTTAGCTATACAGAGAATACTTTATTCACTAATTTTAGCATCAATGAAAAATGTCATTATCATAATTTTGCTTTTTATTAGTTCATACGCTATCGGTCAAAACTGTCAGGCCGGTTTTGTTTATACTTTCGATTCACTTACATTAGAAACTCATTTCTACGATAGTTCTTATGCAGACACAGGTATCGTTAACTATTTCTGGGAACTAGCTCCCGGACATTACGACTTTGGGAGCAATGTAAGTACTGTTTATTCTTCTGCCGGATATTATAATGTTTGTTTAACAATTACAGCTGCGGATAGTTGTACAAGCACTTATTGCGATTCTATTTATGTTCCGGCTGATCCATGCAGTAATTTTAATGTTGAACTGGATGTTGAGTATTCTTCTGCTGATTCCGGATGGATTGCTACAGCATATCCTACTGGAGGAGAAGCTCCCTTTAATTATTTTTGGGATAATTATGATTATTTTCAGAATATTACAGTTTTTCAGCCAGGTTATTACTGCGTAACTGTAACAGATTCATATGGTTGTACAGATACAGATTGTTTTGATACCGATAGTGTAGGAATGGGTTGTGAAGCCAATTTCTATTATACGCCCACCTATTGTGGATTAAACTGTTATGCG
>PKSZ01000271.1:3236-4407 GCA_002869425.1 Marinilabiliales bacterium | reverse complement strand
ATGGACCTTTCTAACTCTTCATTTTCCAAAAACTGCACACCATAATTCGTAGTTGGTCGATTTTCATAATGCATGTTTTTGAATACTTCTTGTTTATTCAAATTATCAAGATTTAATCCCTTTCCGATATAACTAAAACGATTGAATGAAACTCCTATTAAAAAGGAAAGCTGACTGATTTTTAACTCCGTTTCTGTGACATCAGGTAGAATGGCTAAATAATCTCTTTCATGACTTTTAAACTCTACAGAATCTATAACACTCACAAGAAGCGTTTGAGCTAGCTCAATTGAGTCAACACCATAAACATCATCAATCAATTGATCAATCAATGATAAATGTCGTTTGATCTCAATTCTTAAGTTTTGCCTATACCTATTAATCTGCGCAGCATCTTCATTAAAATTCACTCTATCAAACCATCCACTTTTTTCATTATGAGAATCAACTTTAATTAGCAGCTTAATAATCGTTAAAGCAGTATCTTCTATTAAGCTAATTATCTCTTCATTTAATTTTTTAACAGGGAAATTTTCAATTATTCCTGTATCATATTGAGCCGCATTACATTGAAGATGCATTAACAAGTTATAAAACCGGGTATTTAATAAACTAACGGTAAACAACCTCAAATTAGGGTCCTTTGGCAAAACTGCAGGTCCTTTGGTTCCAAATATAAAGCCTTCAGGTAATATTCTAACTCCAAAATCTTTGGATGACCTGTGACTGTATGTACCTCCTGGGGTGTAATAAAATGAAGAAGCCTGTTTTACCTGAGCTACTTGACCATTTTTTGCTCTATTAATAGCTTCTAATTCATATCCATCATTTTGAAAGTTCACCATCATAGGTAGATCAGAATAAAACAAACCATAGCTTCCTCCTTTTGATAAGGAACGCCACCTTTTATTTTTTCCTACATTTTCATTTAAACATTCCCAGGAGACTCGAACAAACCGGAAATCATCAAAGGAACGCATGCCCATTTTAACATCTCCTATAACCTCCTTAAATGTTTTTTCATTTTGAAATAACCCTAAAACATTTTCATGAAGATTGTATAATATTTTGGATACTGGAGTTGAGAAAAAGCTATCCCTGTTAATTAAGTATATTTTATTATTGATATCAACAACATTACTCAATTTCGTTAGACCAACGTCTTTTTTTT
>PKSZ01000271.1:0-3228 GCA_002869425.1 Marinilabiliales bacterium | reverse complement strand
TCCCTTTCTATCAATCGCAATAATTTCCTTTTGCATGGATGTGTTTGTGCTTTTTAGAACATAGGCAGCAGATTCAACCAATGCATCATCCATTACTGGCCTTCCCAAGTCCAATAACAAATCCAATTGATTTATGAACAGCCTTTTTCTAAACTTTTCCATTCTTGGTGTAACTAGAAGTGAACGAGATGTTATCGATGATACAAATCCTATAGATAATTCTTGCATCCGAGTAACAAAACTAATCAGAATGTCAACATATGAATCTGAGTAATTATTTTGCAACCAAACAAAGTTCTTCTTTAATCCAAGACCAAATGGCGGATTCATCACAATGACATCATACTTCTTCCTACACAACTCAATAAAAGCAAAACCTCTAGCGGTATCCTCAGCAAACAATAGTTTTTGAAAAGCATCTTCCCCTTCCGCATTTTCAGCAAAATCTTTTAAGGCTTTTAATACTTCTTCTTCTGCAGTATCAAAAAAGTCCTTGGCTATTTTTTGGCCTTTCCCATAAAAAGCAGCCATTTCTGCTACTTTACTCTCTGCGGGAGAATCAAATAAGGTGCTTTGCGCAGAGGTGTCCTTGTATTCCTTGTATTCTTCTTTGACGAGTTCTATTTCCTTCTTGAGCTCTTCTTCAATCTTCAGGAGTAATCCAGTTTCACCCGCCAATTGCATTTTATCCCAAATTACTTTAACCAACTTACCTATTGGGCCTGGTAAGTTTTTGGTAAACTCACTTAGTAGCTGGGCGTCACCAGGCATGGGTTCTGCTATTACCAAATTACTTTTATTAATTGCCGGTCTATCTGCTGGTTGTAAGCCCAATTTATCATAACTCTTTTGTGCTCTTAACCATAAACTCAATCCTGCAATTTGTATAGCTCTAGGGTCAATATCAACACCGTGGATGTTGAAACGCAGTATATACCCTGGAATACGTTTAATGAAATCATCACGCATGTACTTGTCGCGCAAATCGGGCATTAGTTCAGGATGACTATCCCATGCTTCCAAATAGATTTGCTCAAATAAGTCAAAACAATATAGTCCAAAGTGCATAGATCCACAAGCTGGGTCCAGCATCAATATTTCTCTTGGGTCTTTTAACGCCCGAAATTCTATATAGTTCGCTCCTTCAATTTTAGCTTCTGGGATTTCTTCTCCTTTCTCCAAGAAGATCTCTTGTTCCCGTTTTACCATGTATTGGCAAGAATCAATTAAGACTGTTTGCCCTTTGGTCATTTCAAACCATTGTCTACCAAGGCTATTATCTACCAAGAATTGCACAACATAACGAGGTGTAAAAAATTGGTTCCTTACGGCAAGCTCCCTACTATTTCTTGGAGCGCCGGAAGCCTCTCGCATTTCAGAAATCTCTTCACGGCTATTGTAGTATTGATAAATCCAGCCAATGGTCTCATCTTCCGTCCAAAGGTTGATGGGTTGATGACCGGCTTCTCGATAAATACTTAAATCTTCATCATTGATGATTTCAAGCAGTTCCAGCAATACCTTTTCTGAAGGAAAGAGTAGAGCATAAGGAGAAAAACGATTAAATACAGCAGGTAGGTCAATGGCTAATTCATCAAAAACATGCCCTATATACCAAGTATACCTGGTAAACTGTTCTGCTGTTTTTGCTCCTCCAGTTAATTGATCATAAACCAAAAAACCTTCAGAATTATAGCCTTTACGAATAGACTCTCGAATGATGTTTCGCTCCTCTGACATTCGAACAGCCGCAAATCGATTCAAAATAGTAAAAGCCTGTTCTCGTATTAACTGACGAACTGCTTCAGGGGCTTTATTACTTCCAGCAATCCCTTCTTCCAAATAATGAAGACGTTGTCGCAGCAATCTTGCCGTTTCAATAATGGAAGCTTCACGTGATGTTAATTCCTCTACTAAAAGACAAGAACCATCAGGACGAATGCCATAATACTGCTGTAATTGGCTTTCAAACTCCTTCATCAGCAATTTTTTCGCTGACTGAACAATCGACTTTATCTTATTTCTTGATCCTTGTGTTAACGCCATTTTACCAGTTTATTTCAATTTCATTTCCAGCATTCAACTCTCCTCGCATATTGTCCAATTCTGAGATTAAGCTATCTAGTTCTTGTTCGCTAGCTATTGTTTTAGAAAACTTGGAGAGGTCTTTAGCTACTTTTTTGCTACCACCAGGCATTGGGTTTTGTTTTGGTTTAGCTTTTACATACTCAGCTATCTGTTCACGAACAGCTGTTAAGGTATTGTTAATGGTGTAATTTAGGTTCAAAATATCCTTAATACCTTCTAGGCCTTGCTTATTTTCAATGATTAAATTGTTGTTTCTCTCAGCAATTTCTGCTTGCTGATCACTAGTTAATTTAGACCAATCTTTACTTGCCTCAATTTGCATAATTTCTATCTCGATTTTTTCATTCTCTGAAGCCAATAATTTCTGGCAATAATCGGAGCATAGATCCTTGATATTCGATATTGCATCTTTGAGATCAGAAGTTCGATCTACAAACTCATTATCATTTGTAATATCTTCGATGGTGTTAAAATCAGTCTTGGTATTCTCTTTTAATTCCTTTGGGATACCCGAGTCCGGTAGAGCATCAATACTTTCTTTTAATACATTCGCTTCTTTGAAAGCGCTTTCCATTCCTTGTTCAAAACCTTTATTAACATTCCCGATCCAAATTAGGTTATCAAATAAATCTGAAACAGGTTTTCCTAATCTAAAGGCTGCATCAGAACCCTCTCCTTTTAAAACCTCTGCAATTCCATCTTGTACTTCTTGTGCTTTGTCTTGACCTGGAAGCTTTAAGTATTCCAATCTAGTCTTAATTGATGAGTACTTAGTCTGAAACTCAGGGAAATATCTTCTAACTACCTCCGCTATTTTATCCTGTAAAGGAGCAACGGACTCACCCGTAAGTTGAGCTAAGCGTTTAATCGACGAGGCCAACATTTCCATGGATGGCTTTTCATTGGCTTGATAAGCGGAAATCCCAATTTTATTGAATCCATTAACGTTTTTAAGTGATTCTATAGCTTTAGGCCCTTTTACTTTAATATCGTCTCCACTTATTCGCAGTTTAACATCAGATGCAACAAACATTGCCGAAACTAGGAACCTAGTTGTATCTTTGCTCCATCCATAGGGTGCTGCATCAAAATGCTCGAGTAATTTTCTACCTTCAACTTGATCTTCTCTAATGATAAATT
>PKSZ01000704.1 GCA_002869425.1 Marinilabiliales bacterium | reverse complement strand
CACAGGGCTCATGCTTCAACGAGTACGATTGCAAAGTCTTTTCCTTACGATAAAATGTTTGGCTACCTGGTAGAGAATGAAATTAGCAATATAGACAAATTGCTTAAAAAAGCTGAAGAGCCTTTTACTGCAATTTTGGGTGGCTCAAAAGTATCCACTAAAATTCAAATCATTGAAGCATTGCTTGAAAAGGTTGATAATCTTATTATTGGTGGCGGGCTTGTTTATACTTTTAGCAAGGCTTTAGGTGGGAAGATAGGCGCTTCTATAGTTGAAGATGAGTATCTGGATGTTGCTTTACGTGTTATTGAAAAGGCAAAGCAGAATAATGTGAATCTTTATTTACCAACAGACTGTGTGATTGCAGATAGGTTTGATAATGAGGCTTCTATAAAGCATTGTAAAATTGATGAAATTCCAGATGGATGGATGGGGCTTGAGGTAGGAATGAAGTCCATTGAAGAATTCTGCGAAGTAATTGAGAGCTCTGCATCCATTTTGTGGAATGGCCCGATTGGTGTTTTTGAGATGCCTCACTTTGCGATGGGTACGCTAAGGGTGGCTTTATCTGTAGCAAGGGCAACAGATAAGGGAGCCTATTCTCTTGTGGGGGGTGGAGACTCAATCGCTGCTTTAAATAAATTCAATTTGTACCACAAGGTTAGCTATGTTTCTACCGCGGGTGGAGCATTGCTTGAATATATTGAAGGAAAAAAACTTCCTAGTATACGAGCAATTAAAGAAACCTATTCTGTTGATGATTATAATTTTAAAAATAAGAGAGTACTGATTCGTGTTGATTTCAATGTTCCGCTTAATGATAAGGGTGAGATAACGGATAAAACAAGAATTGTTACAGCGCTTCCTACCATTCGTAAAATTATTGCTGATGGAGGATCTGTTGTTTTACTAAGTCATTTGGGAAGGCCAAAAGGAAAACATCTGGAAGATTTGTCGTTTAAAAGAATTTTACCTCAAATGACTGAAATTGTAGGGATGCCGATAAAATTTTCTGAGGATTGTGTGGGTGACAAAGCAATACGTTCTGCTGAGGCTTTAGAGCCAGGTGAAATTTTGCTATTGGAAAATCTTCGCTTTCATCAGGAAGAAATTGAAGGAAGCGAGCAGTTTGCTGAAGAACTTTCTAAGCTTGGAGATGTGTACATCATGGAAGCATTTGGAACAGCGCACAGAGACCATGCATCAACCAGCACAATTGCAAGGTTTTTCCCTGGAAATAAAATGTTGGGATATCTTGTAGAAAGTGAAATTAGAAATATTGATAAATTGTTGAATCAGGGTAATAAACCATTTACTGCAATTTTGGGTGGTTCTAAGGTTTCAACCAAGATTCATATTATTGAGGCACTACTTGAAAAAGTAGACAATCTAATAATTGGCGGAGGTTTAACTTATACTTTTAGTAAAGCATTGGGAGGTGAAATAGGAGATTCTCTTATTGAAGAGGACTATATTCCTATTGCATTGAAAATTATCGAAACTGCAAAGAAGAATGGTGTGAAATTGTATATGCCTATTGATTGTATCATAGCAGACGAATTTAATAATGATGCAAATATTGGTCATTGCGAGATCGATAAAATCCCCGTAGGATGGCAGGGTATGGGAATTGGTATTAAAACTGCAGAGTTGTTTACGAAGATAATTGAAGATTCATCAACCATTTTATGGAATGGACCTATGGGGGTGTTTGAGATGCCTCATTTTGCCATGGGAACATTAAAAATTGCACTGGCAGTGTCGAGGGCAACTGATAAAGGTGCATACTCTCTTGTGGGTGGAGGTGACTCTATAGCTGCATTGAACAAATTCAGCCTGTACCATAAAGTTAGTTATGTTTCTACAGCCGGGGGGGCATTGCTTGAGTATATTGAAGGTAAGGAATTGCCTAGTTTGAAAGCCATCAGAGAGCGAAACTAGTTATGTAGAAGCAGAGAGTACATCTATGCTTTTCGTCAGATATTAAACCATTAATGGATAAGACTGTATTCAATATTGCCCACGATTCTGAGTTCAGGGAAAAGGCTTTGGAAGTTTTCTGGTTTCAGTCAGAAAATTGTGCCCCTTATCGGAATTGGATAGAATACCTCGGCGTTGAAAGGAATGAAATTAACGATCTTGAGCAAATCCCTTTTTTGCCTGTAGAGTTTTATCAGAATAAAGAAGTGTATTGTGCTGATACAAAAGCGGAGATTGTGTTTGAAACCAGTGGAACGACAGGAGCTATAGCTGGAAGGCATTATGTAGCCGATTTATCACTTTATGAAACAAGTTTCATGGGTGCAATCCGGTATTTTTATCCACTAATTGAGGAATATTGTGTGCTTGCTTTGTTGCCTGCATACCTTGAAAGAAAGGGCTCATCTCTTATTTATATGGTTAATCATTTGATTGAGTTAACAAAGAATAGAGGTAGTGGTTTTTTTCTGTATAATCATGAAGAGCTTGCTTCTGTTTTAAAAAGCAATGAATCAAAAAAACAGAAAACATTGTTGTTGGGTGTGAGTTTTGCCTTATTGGATTTTATCGAGAAATATTCCTTTCCTTTGAAACATACTTTGGTTATGGAAACAGGAGGAATGAAAGGTAGACGGAAAGAGGAGTTGCGATCAGAAGTACACAAAAAAATAAAACAAGCATTTAACATTCAGTCGGTTCATTCTGAATATGGCATGACAGAACTTCTTTCTCAGGCATACTCAAAAGGGGATGGGGTTTTTTATACACCTCCCTGGATGAAAATATTGATTCGCGATATTTATGATCCAAAGAATATTGCAGGAACTGAAAAGCAAGGAGGAATAAATATTATTGACCTGGCAAATTTCAATTCATGTTCATTTATTGCTACAAAAGATATAGGGAAATTATATCCTGATGGTGGATTTGAAGTTGCCGGAAGATTTGATCATAGCGACATTCGAGGATGTAATTTAATGGTTCAGGATTAGATAATTTGTAGCTTCTTGGTTTGAATCCCATTTTCTGATTTAATAAGAATGTAGTAAATACCGGAGGGAAGTTCTTGTAAAGTAAGCCTTGCCTTTGTGCTATTTGTTTTCAATCTCTTTTGAAAGACTTCTCTACCATTGGCATTTACAATTGTAACACTTTGAATGGGTGAATCTGTTCCTGAAGAAATATTCAGATAGTTTCCATAAGCCGGATTTGGCCATATTTTATATTCTGATTCCGAATTGAGTACGTT
>PKSZ01000751.1 GCA_002869425.1 Marinilabiliales bacterium | reverse complement strand
CTTTTTTTATAAAAAAGAATAGATAAACCATGTCATTCCTGCAATGATACCAGCAGTGAATAGCCGATGAAGTATCAACATTCCTCCTGATTGTCTTCCCACACTCAGAAGTGCACCGGAAATAAATAGTATCATAATTGAAACCAGCGATATTGATAAAGCTATAATTTGTTTCATTGAAAGAAGCTCAAAAGAAAATGAAGTTCGCACAAATAGAATGGTGAAACCAATCACTGCCAGTGCAAACAATTTATGCAGAGCTGTTGCGATTTTGTTATACGGACTTCCATTTTTATGCAGAATTATACCACTAACAATTAACAAAACCATGGATCCAATACCAGCATAGAGATATAAAATATTACTTTCCATTATCTATTTTGAAATAACAGAATCTTTAAATTCTTCTTTAATAAATACAGCTATTTCTTTTTCCATTTTTTTCATTTTACCATGAAAAGCTACAAAATATATAATTAGAGGTATTATAAAACCCAATATAAGGATAGACAACATAAAGATGATTTGACCGCCTGTTGTTGGAAAATTCCCAGCCACAATTACTTTTTTCTTTTTTAAAAGAACATTTGTTCCACAAGTATTGTTTTTACGCAGAACCAGAAAGTTTTTCGATCTTTCTTTTAACTTATAATTGCTGAATTTTTCTTCAAGCTTTTGTTTCAAAATATTGTAATCAATGCTGTCAGGAGAAATTTTAATGTTCATTTTATGAAGTTTTATAGTCCAATGATGAATACAGTAGGTATTTTATTTAAGTCTGGAGTGTTTCGTTTCCACTCGAAAATTCTTTTCGTTTGAATAGATTCACTTTCAGTGGTAATATTAGATGCTATGCATAATCGTGTTTGCTCTGAATAATTATGTAAGATATCCTGCAATAATTTGTTATTGCGGTATGGTGTTTCCATAAATATTTGTGATTGGCCAGTACCTTGCACCGTTTTTTCTAATTTCCTTAAATAATGTAACCTGTTACTTTTGTCTATCGGTAAATATCCGTGAAATTGAAAACTTTGACCGTTTAAACCAGAAGCAATTAATGCCAAAAGTATAGAGCTAGGTCCAATGAGTGGTTTTACTAAAATATTTTTATCATGCGCCATTTGAACAATCATAGCACCTGGATCTGCAATTGCAGGGCATCCGGCTTCAGAAATAAGTCCAATATGATTTCCTTCCAAAGCTGGCTTCAAAAAGTTGTCTAGATAAATGGGGTCGGTGTGTTTATTTAGAAGAAAAAACTCCAGATCATCAATTTTCGTTTCAATTTTGCACTTAATTAAGAAACGCCTTGCATTTCTTTCATTTTCAACAATATAATGGTTAATCTGATTGACGATATTCAGGTTAAATGCTGGAAGAATCTCTTGGAAGTTTTCAGAACCAAGAGTATTTGGAATAAGGAATAAGGTTCCTTTCATCATTGTTTTTTTACAAATATACAAATCTTCAAAAAACATACGTACATATCATGCCATCACTCGTAATATACTTTTATATTAATCTGCAATAAGTCCGGATCATTGGTATCTTTGTAGAAATGTCTGGTTATGAAGTTGACTTTTTTAGGTACTGGCACATCTCAGGGCGTTCCAATAATATCATGTAATTGCGACGTATGCAGATCTGATGATTCGCGGGATAAAAGGTTAAGATCCTCAGTTCTTATTGAAACCAATGATTTGTCGCTGGTGATAGATTGTGGACCAGATTTCAGACAGCAGATGCTGCTTAATGAAGTAAGTAGACTAAATGCGATTTTACTTACACATGAACATATCGATCATATTGCCTGTCTTGATGATATAAGAGCATTTAATTATATACATGGTAAACCCATGGATATTTATGCTGAGAAAAGAGTACTCAAATCGATTATGAGAATTTATAACTATGTATTTTTTGATGAGAAATATCCGGGAATTCCTTCCATGGAGCTGCATGAAATAGATAATAACCCCTTTAGAGTGGGAGAGACGGAAATAATTCCCATTAGGGCTTTTCATCATAAACTACCGGTTTTTGGCTATAGAATAAATAAAATAGCATACCTAACGGATATTAATTCCATACAGGATTCAGAAATTGAAAAATTAGAAGGTATTGAGATTTTAGTTGTAAATGCTTTGCGTAAAAAAGTTCATCTGTCACACTTTTCATTGGATGAAGCATTGGCTTTGATTGATCAGGTAAAACCCAAACAAGCATTTTTAACGCATGTGAGCCATAAAATGGGTATGCATAGTATTGAGGATGAGAAACTACCGAAAAATATTCATTTTGCTTATGATGGATTATCTGTCAATGTCTGAGCGCATTTTTTTGAATTATGCTGAAGTTTACTAATTTTATTTCGCAATTAAGCCAAAAGTATGATTAAAGGGAAAAAAGTTGTAGTTGTTATGCCTGCATATAATGCAGAAAAAACACTGGTGAAAACGTATAATGAAATTCCCAAAGATATTGTAGATGAAGTTGTTCTGGTTGATGATGCAAGTAAGGACAGTACCTATTAACTTGCCAGGGAAATCGGAGTTCACCATGTAATAAGGCATGATGATAACAAAGGCTATGGAGGAAATCAAAAGACATGCTATGATAAAGCTTTAAGTCTTGGTGCTGATATAATTATTATGGTACATCCTGATTATCAGTATACTCCATTGTTAATTCCTTCAATTACTGCTTTACTTTCTACTGGTTTGTATGATTCTGTACTAGCCTCAAGAATTTTGGGAAAGGGCGCATTGAGAGGTGGAATGCCAAAGTATAAGTATATCTTTAACCGGTTATTAACCTTTTCACAAAACATTCTCATTGGAGAGAAGCTCTCAGAATACCATACCGGTTATCGGGCTTTTACAAAAGAAGTAATTGAGTCAATAAGTTTTCAGTCCAATTCTGATGATTTCGTTTTTGATAATCAAATGCTATCACAAATCTTGTATAAAGGTTTTAAAATAGCTGAAATATCATGCCCTACAAAGTACTTTGATGATGCTTCCTCTATTAATTTCCGAAGAAGTGTTAAATATGGCCTTGGAGTTTTAAAAACTTCAATTATGCACAGATTTCAAAAATGGGGGATCGCTAACTATTCCATTTATAAATAACAATGGCTGAATATTCCTGTATTTATTGTAAAAATTCTGATTCGGAAGCACTATACCCTGTAAGTGATATTTTTGGAGATACATATGAAATGCATCATTG
>PKSZ01000746.1 GCA_002869425.1 Marinilabiliales bacterium | reverse complement strand
CTTCCTGTACCAATATTAAAAACAGGAAGAAGACGATTGTATCGTTTATAATTAAAAGAATGTATATCGAAAACCAGGCTAGCGTTAAATTTGCTTTCTAATTTTTTTAGCAGGGTTTGCAGAATTTTGTAAAAAGCATTGTGTTTTTCAAGGCTAATCTTTTTTTCTTTGGCTGTTGGGTTTTTATTCCAAACTGCTTTTCCCCAGGCAAGTTCGTATATGCATTCTTCTTTTGAACGATTCAAATCATATTCGTATCGACTATCGTTCCCAATAAGAACAATAGGCATTGAGGATATAAAACTTCCAGTGTATGGATCTTCTTCGTACCACCTTTCTTTTTTATTTAGTGCAATCTTTTCTTGTAGTTCTTTGCGAAGGTTTTCTCCATTATGAATAGCTGTACAAATATAAGGTACATAGCTTTCTATCTTGATGTGAAATTCGTTATCTGGAGTTGAAGCTTCAAATACAAGCTCATCATTAATGTTTTTAATGATATCATTTACTTTTAATGTTTGCATCCTGTACTAGTTTACGATGTTCTAGTTTTTTCTTAATCGAGTTTTGTTTTTCTGAAACAACATTCTCTACGAAATCGAGTATGTTTTGTTGTAGCTTGACACGGTTAAATTTGTTAATAATGTGCATTCCGCCCGGACTTACTACATTGATTTCAACAATTTTGTTATTGATAATATCCAGACCGGCAAGGTAAATGCCATCGCTCACCAGTTTCGGACCAATTTGTTTGCATATTTCTTTTTCAGCTTGTGTTAGTGAATGTTTTACGCTTGACCCACCGGCACTGTTATTGGATCTGATATCATCTTTACCCGGAACCCTTTTGACCCATCCAATGGCTTCTCCGTTTAGCATAATTACTCGCGTATCGCCTTTTTCTGCACCTTCAATGTATTCCTGCAATATTATGTGATGCTTGTTTTTACCATCATTAATGTAGAAGTCTAATAGTGAGCGTATATTTCTTTTTGCTGATTGTTCAATGATGATCACACATTTGCCTCCATAACCATTCAGAGGCTTCAGAATCATTTTTTTGTTTTCGGACTGATCGATAAGTTGATATAAATATTCTTTATTTTTTGAAACATGTGTTTCCGGTATTAAATGACTTGCAAAATGATGAAAAGAAGCAGGATATATTTTATTGTTGGCCCGTCGCAAACCATCAACATCATTAACAATAAAAGTGTTGTCTTTTACTGTGTCCAGAAAATTTAGAGTTATTTCATTGATTGGCGGATTAGCCCTGAGAAAGATTACATCGAAACCATTTAGAGGCAATAGTTCCTCTCTTAGTTTTGCTTTTTTAGCAAAGATTATCGGTGATGCGTGTATTTTTTCAGGATGGATAAAAACCTTCATGTGTGCCAGAGCAATACTTTGCCTGATTGCCAGGTCATTATTTGAAAAGACGGCAGTCTTATGACCTCTTTTTACCGATTCGTGAATGATATGTGTGGTCGAATCATTTTCGTAATCAATGTTTTCCCAATTGTCTGTAAGAAAGCAAATATTCATTGTTTTAGGAGATATTAGACACAAAACTTCTGTGTTCTAGTTTTCTGTGTAATGCAGAATGATTGTCGTTAACTACTTTTTCTGCAAAATCAATAATTTTACTCTGTATTTTAATGGACCGGCTCAATTTATTAATCATCGGGATACCACCAGGACTTGTAACATTGATTTCAATAACTTTATTATTTATAATATCAAGACCTACCAGGAATAACCCATCTTGTACGAGTCTTGGTCCAAGCTTTTTACATATTTCTTTTTCAGCAGAGCTTAGCTTGTGCTTCACGATACTTCCTCCCGCACTGATATTAGAACGTATATCGTCTTTCGCAGGAACTCTTCTCATGGCTCCGATGGGTTCTCCATTCAAAAGCATTACCCTAACATCTCCTTTTTCTGCTCCTTCAATATATTCCTGAATGATTACATAATTGCTTTCTTCTTTTCCATGAATATAGAAATCGAGTAGCGAATTGATATTTTGACTTGCTTCTTTTTCAATTACGATAACACCTCTTCCCCCAAATCCATTCAGAGGTTTTAATATCATCTTATCATTTTTCGACTCTTTGATAATGCGTTTGAGGTAGTCTTTGTTTTTGGAAACATGAGTAATTGGGATATATTTATTCTCAGGATCATAAAAGGATGCATGATATAGTTTGTTGTTGGCTTTCCTTAAACCATCAATATCATTTATTATAAATGTGTCGTCTTTAACTGTATCCAGAAAATTAAGCATGATATTGTCAATGGGGGGGTCTGCCCGAAGAAAAACTACATCAAAACCACTTACTGGCAATAATTTTTCTTTAAATACAACATTTTTATAAAAGCTTAATGCTTTTGTAAGTTGTTTTGGCTTTTGAATAATTTTAAAATTTCCCAGTGTAATGCTATTCCTGATTCCAAGATTGTTCGGACAGGTTATTCCGACTGTATGACCTCTTTTTAAGGCCTCCATAATTAATAGAAGTGATGAATCTATTTCTGGTTTTAGATTCTCCCACGGATCCATTATAAAAGCAATATTCATATTATTAAAGTATCTAAAATATAAAGTATACGAAAAATGATAAAAGAAGTTTTATTATTAAAATACCCATTAAAATTATTTTGAGTAATATCGATTCAGAAAGGGTTGGATCTCAATCTGCATTTCCTTAAAAAACACACTGAATTCTTCATTATATAGATGGTAGTAATGTTCGAGAGTTTGTATTGCTTCTTTAGTTTTTGGAGGTAGGCTGGTTCTTTGTGACATTCTTTCTAATACAGCATAAATTCCATCAATATATGGATACATTCCTATCCAGTTCTTTACAATAAAAAGAGGAAGAATTTTCTTTACCCTTAATGGTAACAATGAGTAGTTGTAGACAAACATAACATACGTTTCTCTAATGTACCTGTTAAGAGGTTTCTTTGAATATTTTTCCCAATTAACTGCTAAAAAATGATCATAAAAAATATCCATTACAATACCTGAATGTAATCCATAGTAATTTTTTAATCTTTCTCTGCCTTGTATGAAGATCGGATGATGATCTGTAAAAGTGTCTATTATCCTGTGTAGTTTTATTCCTTCCTGAATATTTGAATTATAATCCCTCTTTTGGTTGCCCCTTATAAAATCAGTAATAAAGTTGCCAATCATCAATTCTTCATCTTCTCCTGAAAGATATAAGT
>PKSZ01000483.1 GCA_002869425.1 Marinilabiliales bacterium | reverse complement strand
TGATATATGTTACAGCAAAAATTATTGAAAAGAAGGCAGAATACACCTTTACTGATTTATCTTCCGGGAAATATTCTGTTTTGGTTTATCATGATGAAAATAAAAGTTTGACTCTGGATAAATATTTTTTTGGAATGCCCAAAGAAGGTATCGGAGCAACTCAAAACCCCAGCCATATACCTTCTTTTGAAAACACCAGCTTCATGTTGGATAAATCATTGCTGGCAAAAGTTCTTATGACTTACCTATAGACTTATGCTTTATGCCTACAACTGTTATATCATCCACCTGCTCATATAATTGATCGGGTTGCTGCATCCAGGACAATATTTCAGCTTTTAATATACTTGCTTGCTCCTTTAACGATAATTCCTGGTTATTCAAAAGCAATTTTTTAAAAGGTTTATACATAAACTTTTTGCCTTTGGGACCGCCAAACTGGTCAGCAAAGCCATCTGAAAACATGTAAAGACAATCACCATCCAGCATCTTTATTGTGTGCTCTGTATATTCATCCATTTTTTCATATATAGCAACCGGCATACTGCTTCCTTTAATTTCATACAAGCAGTACTTCTCATTGTCTATGGTTTTGTCGCACTCAATAGCAGGCAAGCTTAATTCGCGGATTATGTATAAAGGATTATTGGCTCCGGAAAACTTTGCTTCATTGTTATTGTGGTCTATGCAGACCATAGACATGTCCATGCCGTCTTTTTGCTCACCAGAAACTCCTTTCTGCTTTAATGAGCGTACCACTTTCTTTCGTAACTGAAACAGTATTTGCGCTGGTGAATAGATTTCGTCTTTATTTACTATTTCATTCAGCATTGATGTTCCAAGCATAGACATAAAGGCTCCCGGAACCCCGTGCCCTGTACAATCTGCAGCACAGGCAATGGTATACTTGTCTGTTTCAGTCCACCAGTAAAAATCTCCACTCACTTTATCCTTAGGCATAAAAAGCACCAATGAATCATTCATTCTGCTGTTGAGTACATCTATATCCGGCAATGTAGCTTCCTGCAAACGCTTTGCATAATCAATACTTTGAGATACCTCTTTGTGTATTTCCTCAATATGCTCTTTTTGTTGAACAACGGTATCACGCTGTGCTTCAATCTCGTCCCGCTGGCTTTCAATCTCTTCTTTTTGAGCACTGATTTCTGCATTTTTTTTGCCCAACAATATATTGGCCTTTTTCTTCTGCCGAAACATTCTGAATATGATAATCAATATTGCGATTACCATGATCAAACCAATGACTGAAGCCAGTATTATTACTTTTTGCTTTCTGTTTCGTTCCTGCTCTGCTTCAATAATTTTTTGATCGGCAATTTGTTTTTGTTCCAATTTATCTATCTCCAGCTGTTTTTTCTCGGCTTGATATTTAGACTCCATTTCAGTTAGTTGTCGACTCTTCTCTACATTTAACAAGCTATCATTTAAACGATGGGTATTCTCAAGATAAAACAAAGCTTTTTTTTCATCCTTTTTTGCTTTATAAATCCGATACAAAACTTCATTTGACTGGTGCAACTCATCAAGACTATTGTATTCTTTTGCATACTGATAGCTTTCAAGGCCATATTCTTCAGCTTTGGCTAAATTTGACATTTCCAGGTATGCAACAGCAAGATTTCCGGCAATCAAAGAGTTCTGACCATCAGTCTTTTGAATATTCTCGTTGTTATAAACTTTGAGTAGAGATTCAATACCTTTGGACAAATACTGCTTTTTCTCTGAGACATCACTTGCAACGGTTCCCTGATCTATATATATATTGGCGAGATTTACAAGCGGGATATAGGTCTGGGATTCCGCTCCAGAATTCTCTAGAATTGTAATTGCAGAGTTATAATACTTAGCTGCATCATCAAAGCGTTCCTGCTTTTTTTGCACAATACCAAGATTAGTTAGGGCAATTGCCTGTCCATACCAATTTCCAAACTCTTTACAGACATCAAGATATTGAGAAAAATAATCGAAAGCCTTACCATAATTTTCCAGGGAAAGGTGTACATTTCCAACATTCATATATGCAAGAGCAACAGTTTCTTTACCCGTATACTTTTCTCCTATACTAATGGATTTCTGAAGATAGTCAAGACTCTTGTCGAAAACACCCAACTGTTCATACAGTACACCATAATTATTATAGATTTTAGCCTCCTGAGTTTTTGCATAACGCAGATTATTGCAACTATCCGGGTATCGTACATACATTAAAGCAGTATCCAGGTAGGCAGCAGGAATATTTAAGCTTGTAGAATCAATATTTACTGAAGAACCCAAACACAAGGCTTGCTTAACAATACCAACATACTGATAGGAAATGGACTGATAAAAACGATAGTAGCTATATAGTGAATCGCTGGGTTGAACTTTTTTGATAGCTTTTTCTGCAAGTTTGAAACACTCAAAATAGTAATATATTGCTGAATCGGGGATTGAATACTCATAGGTATCACCCAGTGTAATATATAACTCTAGCTTTGCTGAATCTGTTGTCTCCTGATGGATACGTTTCAATAAATCGGCAGGTTCATCGGCATGGGCTTGTCCAAATAAAAACAACCAAAAAACAAGATACTTTAACTTACTCATCTATTAAGAATTAGTGTCCATGAAAAAATAAAACTGGAATTCATCAAACAATGAATAACCGGTTGCACTTTGACAATTCACAGGCAAAGTTACCATGATATAACCATCGGGATAATCAGCAGACGGTTGCCATGTAAACGATTTATCATCGTTCCAGGTGAACGTTCCCGATAAGGCTGTTTGGTCCCATTCAGAATAAACAAGGAAATTTTGCTCCACAGAATTCTTATCCATATCCATGGAGAATGTAATATTAATTGCTTCTGTTCTATTATAGATGACCATTCCATCCTCGCCCGACGTAACACCTGGAGAAAAACTCGAAACAATAACCTGTACTGATGTCCCGGAGCCATATTCCAGAGCTGTTCCATCACTTTGTGGTATACTATAACCCTGAAGGGTAATTTCTGTTGAATATGAACGTGGGAGAGGTGCCTGAGGATCTAAATCCTGGTCGTAGTCGTACCACTTACTATAAGACATCCCTGTTTGTGTATTGATGGTGTGTTTCCAGTAATACTCGTACCGCATGGTAGCATAGTTGTCATCCCAGTTATCATCGGCAGCTTCGCAGGCATATGTATTGGCCGTGCTTGAAGAAGCAGACATATTCTGACCTGAGAAC
>PKSZ01000477.1 GCA_002869425.1 Marinilabiliales bacterium | reverse complement strand
AGCTTAACGGTTATAAAGCTACCGAAATAATTCGATCGCTTAATAAATCCATCCCTGTTATTGCTCAAACGGCCTATGCCATGGCAGATGAAAAAGAAAGAATACTGGCAAGTGGATTTACAGACTATATCGTAAAACCATTAGACAGAAATGAATTGATCTCTAAGCTAAACAAACACCTCAAATGATTCCAAAACTGATCAAATGTATCATAACAACACTGTTGTTTGTTATTGCATTTAATACCATGCAAGCACAAGACAAGCTTTCTGACATACTTCGTGAAAGAGGTGAAATATATTGCAAAATAAAGATCAATAAGTTAGATCAGGCCAATTTTACCAAATTGGTTTCAATAGACAATAAAGATGAAAAGTACATTTATTTTTATGCCAGTAAGAAAGAGTACAAAGCCCTCAGTCAAAAAATAAAAAACAATATTATACTATTAACTCCTCCCGGACTTTCAAAAACATATAGCGCATCCAAAAGCATAAGTGATATTTTACAGTGGGATGTTTATCCTTCATACAATGACTATATCGACTTAATGTACTCCTTTGAAAATCAACACCCTGACCTATGCCAAATCATTGAAATTGGAAAAACAACACAGGGAAGATCCATTCTATTTGCAAAAATTACAGACAATGCCAATGTCAGGGAAAATGAAGCCAGATTTATGTACTGCTCTTCCATTCATGGCGACGAAACCACTGGATATGTATTGATGCTGAGACTGATTAATTACCTGTTGGAAAATCACAATACATCCAGCGAAATACAAAATCTTGTCAACAATACTGAAATTTGGATATGCCCTCTTGAAAATCCTGATGGAACTTATGCTTCTGGTAATAATTCCGTAACCGGAGCAACAAGATACAATGCCAATCATGTTGATCTGAACAGAAATTACCCCAGCATTCTACAGGGCGATCATCCCGATGGAAATGCTTGGCAGCCGGAGACTCAGGCTATGATGAATCTTTTCGATTCCATACAATTTGCCGTATCAGCAGAATTTCATGGTGGCGCAGAAGTATTAAATTACCCTTGGGATTCATTCCTGAGCTCAACTCAACTACATGCTGAAGATGAATGGTTTATAAATACTTCACAGCATTATGCAGATACTGTTTTCAGCATCATTTCTTCCGGTTACCTGCAAAGTATTTCGCAAAATGGCATCACCAATGGTGGCGACTGGTATGTTGCACATGGAACAAGACAAGACTACTTCAATTATTTTCATCAATGCAGAGAAATAACCATCGAAATGAGCAATACAAAAATGGTGGCTGGTGAAAATTTACCCGATTATTGGAATTACAATTACCAATCCATGATTAACCATATCAAAACGGCTCATGAAGGAATAAGAGGTCTTGTTATGGATTCAATTACAAGCGATCCGCTCTTGGCTCAAGTTAGTATAAACAATGCGGTTCAACAGGAAAACCTATGTCATTCAGACTCCAATGGCTTTTATTTTTATCCAAAAGACAATGGATCATTTAATATAACAGCTGAAGCAGATGGTTATCGAAGTAAAACTTTTGAATTAACAAAAAGCTACAATGAAGTAATTGAACAAAACTTCCAACTGGTTTCACTGGACTCTCTACCCCCGCTTGCTGCATTCTCTGCAAACCCGGAAATTAACAATTGTAATGGGCTTATTGAACTGATCAATATTTCTTCTGCATCAGATAACACACAGTATATCTGGCATTTTGGAGATGGAAATATCTCTTCTGATTTTTCTCCAACCCATGTCTACCAACAAGAAGGAAACTACAATGTTTTTCTTGAAGCAGGCAACCAGCACGGATCTGATATTTCAGATACCGTTACCATAGTTATTGAATACAATGAAGGCCCCGAACCATTGAATGCTTTTGTGTGTGATACACTGGAAACTGCGTACTTATCCTCAGATGCACAGGGAGAAACATATTGGTACGATCAATACACTGATGGAAACTTAATTCATATTGGAGATAGCATGCAAACACCTCCGCTGGATTCAACACAGGTATATTTTGCACAAAGTGTGGATTATTCTGAAACCAAATACATTGGTAAACAAGATAATAGTGGAAGTGGCGATTTTTATTCGTATAGTATTCCTCAGTATATGGTTTTTGATGTCTTTTCACCATGTATCTTAAAATTTGTTACTGTTTATGCTGAAACAACTGAAAACAGAACCATTTACCTGAAAGACAGTACAAATCAAACAATTGATTCGGTAGTAGTTTTTGTGGAAGCAGGCATGCAAAGAATTCCGCTGTATTTCAATCTTTTACCTGGAGAAAATTATAGACTTGAAGCATCCACAGTATGCAACCTTTACAGAAATATGGATGTGAATACAAATTATGGATATCCCTTTACAATTAACAACGTGCTATCAATTACAACCAATAGCTCCAATGATTATGGATATTACTACTACTTCTACAATTGGGAAATAAGTGAAACAGTATGCTATTCCAAAAGAACACCGGTTTTTGCCTACCTGAATAAAACTCCCGAAGCGGATTTTAATTATTCAGTAAACGATCGAACAGTCAGTTTTTTTGCTGCCGGTAATTTTGCATCCGGTTATACATGGAATATCGACGAAAATATAACCTATACATCCAATGCTTTTGTTCATACTTTTTTAGATTATGGTTATCACGAAATTGAACTCATTGCCTTTAATCCATGTTCTTCTGATACAATTACATCAAGTATCTTCATCAACAACATAAAAGAAACAAAGGAAGAGCCTTTCAAGCTGTTTCCGAATCCTGCAAGCAATGTAATCTATTTACATTTTCCAGATCAGACAGACAGAAAAATTGTAGTACAAAATATATACGGGGAAACTCTTAAGTCCCTAACAACTTGTAAAACCGACATAAATATAAACATTAAAAACCTCAGCTCAGGTACTTACTACATTACAATTCAAGGCATTAACAAAATCCATCAAAAAACAATTGTTAAGTACAGATAAAATAGGTGCTATTACTTATTTTTTTGAGTATATACGACTATTGAATATGCTGCATAATTGACTATCTTTGTATACCAGTGGAGAGTATTATTTTATTAAGATTGCATTGTTAATAAACTTTCCCTGATTTTGACAAACAAAACATGCACTTTTGCGTACAAATAAATATGCAATCATGCATTTTGTGTAATGAATATGAAGTTGTGGTTTAGAAATATATTTTGGTTT
>PKSZ01000619.1 GCA_002869425.1 Marinilabiliales bacterium | reverse complement strand
AGCATTCCTACCTCGGCGACCTTACAATATATTTAACATGTCCGAATGGACAATCCATTGATTTCATCGTCTACCCCAATGGATGTGGAGGTACTTTTCTTGGTGAACCTGTAGATAATGGTGGTGGCGATTCAGAACCTCCGGGAGTTGGATATATGTACTGTTGGACACCCTCTGCTACCAATGGCACATGGGCTGAAAATTGTGGTTCGGGATCCACCTTACCCGCGGGCGACTATGAAGCTGAAAGCCCATGGACAAACCTTTTAGGCTGCCCGCTGAATGGAGACTGGACAATCAATATAACAGATAATCTGTATTCTGATGACGGCTTTATCTTCCAGTGGAATATTGGTTTTGATCCTGCGCTCATCCCAGATAATCTTTGGGAATTCGAAAACCATTATGATCCTGCAGATTATGCATGGACTGGTGAAAATATTACAACGCAATCCAATGGAATTGGCGAAGCTCAGCCAACAACATCTGGTGATATAGATTACACATTCACTGCAACCGATGATTTTGGCTGTGCTTATGACACAGTTGTTAGTGTTTATGTACGCCCTGCTGGATCAGAAGGATGTTGCGTAATACCTCAACCAGATGCTGGTCCGGACGAAGCCGTTTGTGGTTTTTCCTATAACCTTAATGCATCATTAACACCTGGCAATACAGGATCTTGGGTTGCTAATGGCCCGGGTAATGCAACATTTACAAATTCTACATCTAATACATCAGAAGTTACTGTTGATGCCTTTGGAACTTATGAATTTGTTTGGTTGGAAACAAACAGTCCTGCCTGTGCAAGTTCAGACACAGTCAATATCACATTTAATTCTCTAATAACTAGCAACTTTACTGTCGACAGTATTGCATGTTACCTGGATTCATCCTCTGTTACTTATACAGGGAATGCAACCAGTGCAGCAAATTACCACTGGGATTTCGGTTTAGGAAATGCCAATGGCTCAGGTCAAGGCCCTTACAATGTTTACTGGGGCCCGGGCACACATACCGTCAGCCTTTATGTTGAAGAAAATGGATGTTTTTCTGATACTACAAGCAATACCCTTACTTCGCCTGAAGAATTGATTTCAAAACCTGAAAATATAGACAACCTGTGCTTCGGCTATTGCCAAGGTATTATTGGGATGAATGTAGAAGGAGGAACTCAGCCCTATACTTATAGTTGGGCTGCTCAGGATACAATGTATAACTTGTGTGCTGGAATATATACTTGTACTGTAACAGATGCCAACGGCTGTACTGTAGATAAAACAATAGAAATTACAGAACCTACAGAAATAACAGGTACTACTTCAGTTGTTGATGCGAACTGCTCTCTACCTGATGGTTCAGCTACGGTAACAGCAACAGGCGGTACTGTAGCAATTGATTACAGTTATTTGTGGGATGATCCAGACGGTCAAACCACACAAACAGCTTCTGAACTTTTTTCTGGTATATATAATGTAACCGTAACAGATGATAACGGTTGTACATTTGACACACTGGCAAATATTAGTAATCTTGCCGGAGTTGTCGGTACGCTGGACACCGTTGTGCATGTAAGCTGTTTTGGATTATCTGATGGATATGCAACCTACTCTGTTACCGGAGGAACAGCAGATTATACATTTGAATGGTCAACCAATACAACTACAACAAGCTCATCAATGGTAAATACAGAAGGAAACCTATCTGCTGATCTTTATACTGTTTCAGTAACAGATGCAAATGGGTGTACACATTCTGAATATTTTACAATTACAGAACCTACACAATTGATTGCATCAATTGAAGGAACCGATGTAAATTGTAATGGTGGCTCAGATGGTGCTGCAGATCTTACAGTAGAAGGAGGAACTCCACCCTACACATACATATGGAACACAACAGATATTACAGAAGATCTTAGTAATATCCCTGCAGGAGCATACACTGTAACCGTATCAGATGATCATTCCTGTTCTGTAATTACCGCTGCTATTATATCTGAACCACCCATTCCTCTTGTTGTTTCACTTACGGAAGAGGATGTATCATGCTATGAAGGATCAGATGGAAGTATCCAAAGTACTACAACCGGAGGTACTTCACCCTATAATTACTTATGGAGCAACAATGCAACAACGCAAAATATCGATAATATTCCGGCAGGATTATATTCAGTAGTTGTAACCGACAGCAATGCTTGTACCACAACCAGTAATATTACGGTTAACGAACCTACAGAATTGGTTTATACTATTTCAAAGCAAGATGCAAGCTGTCATCACAGAAATGATGGAGAAGCACAAATCACAGCATCCGGAGGAACACCTCCTTATCAATACCTCTGGTCAAACAATGTAGTTGGAGAACATATTCAATTCTTACTATCTGATGTATATTATGTTACAGCTACAGATAACAATGGTTGTTTCATTATTGATTCAATAAAAATAGTTGAACCAGATGCTGTAGTACTAAGTCAACCATCAGACCGTATAATTTGTATGGGTGAAAACATTGATGTTAACACAGCTGTTACAGGAGGATCTCCAAATTATACTGTAAACTGGAGTACAGGTCAAACTGGATCTTCTATCAATATAGCACCTCTTGAAGATACAATTATAACGCTGATTGCTACAGATGCCAATGGCTGCAAAAGCTTACCCGAAATTGTAAAAATTGACGTAAGGCCTCCTATCACTGCAAGCATTTTTGCCGATATCGATTCAATATGTAAAGGCGAACCGGTTGAATTAACTGCTGATGCAACAGGTGGTTTACCTCCCTACCAATACTTTATTAATGATGAAGAAGTAGAACTACCGTTAATCGTTTATCCAGAAGCGACATTAACCTACGAACTTGAAGTTATAGATTCTTGCGGATCACCTAAAGGAGAGGATGACACCTTGATATTTGTTCATGAATTGCCTCCAATTTCATTTATACCCGACACAAATCAGGGATGTGTACCGCTTACAATTTTCTTCAATGAAACCAATCCGTACGATAATCAAAGCTATGAATGGGATTTCGGAGATCCGGGTTCTCAAAACTATTCTGATTTGAAAAACCCAACACATATATTTAATAATCCCGGAGTATATGATGTTGAACTTAGAGTAACTTCAAAATACGGATGTTCAAATACTGTAAGAGTTGAAGAAATGATTACAGCGTATCCTATCCCGGTTGCAAATTTTGAAGTTGATCCAAAAGAAACAAATATTGCAGATGCT
>PKSZ01000169.1 GCA_002869425.1 Marinilabiliales bacterium | reverse complement strand
CAGACAATTCAGTAACACCAACTTCAACAATGGCTGTGTCTACAGTATAGCATCCTGAAGCGTTGGTTACAGTTACAATATATTCTCCTGCTGCTAGTCCAGTTGCAATTTCAGTAGTCTGGTTACTTGCATTTGAATCCCATAAGTATGAGAACGGAGGATCACCTGAAGCAGAAGCTGTGGCTGTACCATCACTTATTCCGGGAGAACTTTCGCCAGTAGATGCAATGGTAAGATCAGGACCTTCCGTAATTTCAGCTGTAACAGGTGTTCTAGGACTTGTACAATCATCACCAACTTTAACTTCCCAGTCATAAAAGAAATAGTAATAACCAGTACCTGCATCACTTTGCTGGATAGAAACCACATTGGCTATTTCATAAGGATAATTTAAACTTCCCTCACTTCTAAAAAGGTTTGGTGTTGTTGCACATTTAAGCCTGTAATTTGTTCCCGGTGCGATAGGGAAATTCAGGTCTACTCTACTGATGCCTGCAGGTATATTAACAACCGTAGATTGTAGCACTGTTCCTGTATTACTAAGTAACTGTATAGTTCTGTCTGCAGTGCTATTTGAATTTACTTCAACGGAAAGCAATGTAATATCAGTGTATACATCAAAAATCAAATATCTTGTGTTGCTTGTAAAAAATTCTCCACCGCTTGTGTTGTTTGTTTCTCCTAAGTTGTAAACACTTGCCGGGAATACATCTTCAACATAATATGTTTCATTTGTAGCAAGAACTGGTGTAGTATAACTGGTTCCTGTATTGATTAGGTTTCCTCCTGTAGGGGAGTCATACCAATTAAGTGTTCCTGAACCGCTGGCTTCCAGGTAAACGGAGCCTTCATTGCATATATAACCATTTGTTGTTGTTGGAGCCTGAGGTATATTGATGTTCAGTAAATCCGATTCGGTGTGTGTGTTGTTGCCGTACGAGTTGCTAACTGTCAGACTAACAGTATATGTGCCATTGGATGTATATGTGTGAACAGGATCTTGTTCGGTAGAGCTTGTTCCATCACCAAAGTCCCAGTTCCACGTATCAACAATTCCTGAGGATAAATCTGTGAATTCAACTTCACCATTACATTCGATAATATGTAAAGAGGAGAAATTTGCAATTGGAGGTGAATCTAGATCTATAACACAAAAATCTACCAGCTCCTGATTTGTAAAATTACAGCCTGAACCATAATTTTCTGATGTTACAGAATTATATATTGAGTAACTACCATTGCCATAACCACTACAAATTCCATCACCATATGTGTCATTAATTGTTAAAGTATAGCAACCGATAGGTAAACAAAATTCGTAAACGTAGTTTTGTTCTGATCCATCTGAATATGGTCCTGCAGAGTATAATACAGTGCCTAAGGAATCTGTTAGATTCCAGGAAGTTTCTGAGCCATATTGATCTGTTGTAAGATCGAAAATGATGATTTGTCCATTATTTGCAGTATAATCTAATTCAATCGTATTATTGCTAATGTCTGAATCAGGGCCTCCATTAGGCATGCTAATCGTATAAACGATAGTATGATTTCCCTGAGTAAGTGTAGTTGCTGGGAAGGAAATATCTGTAGTTTCGTTACTACTCAGGCTGCCATTCCATGTTTGAGAGACAGAAGAGCCTCCATCAATCCGGTAGCTAACAATAAGTGAAGTTACATTTTCTGCATCAAGATTTTTTATGCGAACACTGGGTGTGAAATCTTCAAGCTGGCAATAAGATGTTTCAGGTGAAATTACTGCAACTGCAGCTATATCTCCATAATATACCTCAAAGTTTGATGTGATTGTATCGTTGACTGTAAATTCATCTGTGTTTCCATTCGGCATATAAGTATAGGCAGTGATGGTATGTTGTCCGGGAGGTAGATTTATTGCTGGAAAACTTATCCATGCTGTATCATAAGTTGCCAGATTTCCTGTCCAGTCATAATTGATTTCAGGATCAGAATCAATGTAATACCTTAGCTTGAAGCTGCTTAAATCTTCGTTTCCCAAATTCTTAACAATAACTTTGGGTTGTAGATTCGAATTGTTGATATGATATGATCCATTGGGCTGTTCAATACTCATACACATAAGATCATATTGATTTGAGCTATCAATCACATTAATGGTTCCAATATAAGGCTGCTTATTTTGTTTTGTAACCACAATATCTGCTGTACCCGGTGTTGATAAAGCTGAAAAATTTAAAGTGGCACTGGAGCCTGAACCGGTATACTGGGCATCCAGTAATACTCCATCCTTAGAAATGGCTACGTAAGCATAAGGTTCTGTATTTACAACCAGGTTGGTTGTGCCAATAGGTAAAGGATTTATATAACTAACAGTCATTGGATCTGCCTTTGTAAAGTATGGCATCAGTGATGGATCACCCATTAGGTGATATATCTCCCAGTAGTATTTATTGTTGCTTGAACCTGAGGATTCAACAGAAAGATTTCCTGTGTGGAGCATGGCTCTTGTTGTAACAAACCAGTCGCTTTCTGCTTCGCCATTCATATGCCAAATTCCATCGTAGGCTCCAGGTCCTGTATTAGAAAATGCATGGTTTTCTGCATTTGCAGATGTAATATCAAGACTGTTTACTCCAACACTCCAATAAAAATCTTCATCCCATAAAGTATTGTTAGAACCACCTATGTAACCAACTGCTCCTTTATTCTCTGCATACAGCAGCATTTCCCCAAAAGCATCATTCGTATTGAATTTATTGCTCAAACAGCAGTTTCCGATCATAACGGGATACTCATTTGTATTTGCCAATCCATCTATGTCGCTCCGGGAGAATGACGGATCTGCCCAACCATTTTCTGAACAGTGTGCTGTATAGTTGGCAAACCCAACTCCGTTGCTAATTTTGCTGATTATACTATCAGAAGCGTCAGCTGATGCTGATGACATGATTTGGTAAGGATGTGCTACAGCACCATAGAGGAATGTGTATACATTTGTATATCCATTATCCAGATTAAAATATTCATTGATACCATAAAAAATTTGTCCATTACCGTGTCTGGGGGCATATGAATTGTCAACACCAGCCACCATAACACATTCGTTCAGAAAGTTGTCATCCGGCCATGTGTACAATTCATTCATTAGTGTTTTATCCAGAATTGCTTGTAGTTCAGTTGCATTTTCAGCACTAAACCGTCCGTAATATAATTCCGGTATGTAATCAGAACCACCGTCAAATGTGCAATAATACAGATCTGAAGGGTG
>PKSZ01000386.1 GCA_002869425.1 Marinilabiliales bacterium | reverse complement strand
GTTACGTCAGATTTAGCAAATGGAAGCTTAGACTTTAATGGTGATGATGTAGTTACACTGGCAAAATCATCAACAAATATTGATGTAATAGGAACTATTGGCAGCACTGCAAATTTTGCTGAAAATGTAACATGGGTAAGAAAATCAACCGTAACTTCTCCTGTTACTACTTACAATTCAGCTGAATGGGATTCTTATGCCGAAGATGACGTATCTGACCTCGGTTCTCATACGATGGCATGTGGTCCATCCGTTCCTTCTTTAACAACTACAGCTATTTCTTCAATAACTACAACAACGGCTTCATCAGGAGGTAATGTTACAAATGATGGAAGTAGCACAGTAACATCGAGAGGCGTTTGCTGGAGTACAAGCAGCTCTCCAACTACAGCAGATAGTAAAACAGTTGATGGATCCGGAACCGGATCTTTTGTTAGCAGTATAACAGGCTTGTCAGCAAATACAACATATTATGTAAGAGCATATGCCATCAATACAACAGGAACTGGATATGGCGATGAGAAAGTATTTACAACTTCTTGTACATCAGCAACAATCCCATACTCAGAAGGTTTTGAAAATGGAGGTTCAATACCCAATTGTTGGTCTGTTGAGACTGTAACAGACAGTGATTCAGATGCTGAGATTACTTTCGAAATGTCAACAAGCAATCCAACTGGAGGTTCGCCAGATGAAGGATCTTATTTAGTGCGTTTTAATTCTTATTCAAATGATGTCGGTGATGAACTTCGTCTTATTAGTCAAACGTTAAACACCACGGGTAATTCAAACCTAGAAGTACATTTTGCCATGTTTGAAGATAATGGATATTCATCTAATAATGAAACTGTAACCCTTCAGTGGTCCACTGATGGTTCAATCTGGAATACTGTAGATACATACAACAGATATAATGCATCAGGAAATGATTGGTCAGATAAAGTATCATATCTACCTATTGGAGCTGAAAACCAATCTACCTTATATGTTGGTTTTTTATTTTACTCTGATTGGGGAAATGACATTTATATTGATGATGTTGTGATCATTGAAGGTAACGATTCGGATTCTGAGGCTTCTGCGCCAACCGGAGGACAGCAGGCAGGAGGAACAATCTCTTCACTTGATGATACAGATGCAGAGGCAGTTAATGTATTTAAGTTCGATATTGACGATCAGGGATCAGGCGATGGAACTGCAACAAAAGTAACCAATATCAGGATACTTCCTGGCGCAAATAACACAGCTGACTGGACAGACCACATTCAAGGCGTAAAACTTAACGGTGGAGCGATAACCATTGGTTCACCTACCATTACAGATACTTATATAGATATTCCGATTACTTCAGGCAATCTTGATGTTAGCGATGGGGCTTCCTCAACAATTACCATGTCTGTTTATCTCAACACAAGCAATATTATTGATGCCGCTACACTATCATTTATGATTGATGCTTCTGCTCATGGATGGACGGCTGATGTTGCCGGGTCAACTTTTGCATCAACTTTTACAGCAGATGTTGTTTCCAATGACTTTGTTATAGATGTAAGTGCAACACAATTGGTATATGTTACACAACCCAGCAATACAATTGTAAGTCAAACCATGTCACCTGATCCAACAGTTAAAGCTTGTGATGCCAATGGAAATACAGATACAGGTTATTCAAGTCTTATTTCAGTATCATCTGATGGAAGCTTAACAGGAGATCCTGTAAGCGGAACATGGTCGGCAGGTGTAGCTACCTTTGCCAATCTTGTTCATTCTGCTACAGGAACAACACTTACTTTAACCGCAACTTCAGGTGCTTTGAATGTGGCCAGTAACAATTATGATATAACAGATGTACCCAGTATTTTTATTTCTGAGATATCACCGAAAGGATACAATGGAGGTTTTAATGATGAGTTTATTGAATTGACAAATAATGGTTCTTCTTCAATTGATTTAACCAATTACACACTTGAATACTGGGAAGATCAAACTCCTTACACGCTGGAAGAAAATATGAATTTAACCGGCACTATTGCAGCCAATTCTGCTTATGTTATTGCTGCCAGGTCAACAAACAACCTGAGCGAAGATTTCCTCGCAAGTTTTACAATGAGTGGAAATTGTTATGTGATTCTAAAAGAAAATGGAATAGTGATAGATGAAGCTGGTAGCAGCAGTGATGATTTTCTTGATAATACAAATTATGAATTCACAAATTGCGGCGGAGATAATAAACCTACAGCAAACTGGGATGATCTTTCAGGTATCGGTGGTACTCCCGGTGTTGTTAATTGTGCTTGTACCCCACCAACTACAGCACCAAGCGGAATTGGTTTTTCTTCTGTAACGGGTACTTCTATGACTGTATCATGGACTCCCGGCGATGGAGACTACTCTCTTGTTTTGGTACATCAGGAAGCAGCCGTTGATGCAGAACCATCCAGTGGCAGTACATACACTGCAAATGCCACATATGGTAGTGGTAGTGAATTGGGTACTGGAAATTTTGTAGCTTATAATAATACAGGAAGTTCTTTTACTCTTTCTGGATTAAGCGATGGCTACACATATTATTTTGCAATATACACATACAATAGTACTGATGATTGCTACAATATGACAGAGCTTACAGGCAATCAAACAACCATATGCTCAACTCCCGGAAATGTTACCGGAGCATCAGCTACCATAGGAAATACTGAACTAACCATAGGGTGGACAAATCCAATTTGCTACGATGAAATTGTTATCATTGCCAAAGAGGCAGGTTCTCCATCCTCTACTCTATCAGGCGATGGATCTTCTTATGTAGCCAATGCTGCATTTGCAACAACTGGTACAGATGCATTTTTGAATGCTGATGATTACTGTGTTTACAAGGGAACCGGAACTTCTGTGAATGTAACAGGGCTCACCAATGGAACAAATTATTGTTTTCATATTCATACACGTGTTGGAACAAACTGGACAACAACACCAATTGAAGTCTGTGCCACTCCTACATTAAATGTTCCTACTACGCTTTATCCCGGTGATTTTATTATTGTAGGGTTTGATACGAATATTGGTGGTGGTGGTGATGATATTATTTCTATTGCAAGTTTTGTTCCCATAGGAACAGGAACCACCTTTATCCTTGCCAATGTGCTTTACGAATACGAAGATGCAGCTTATGTATCTACCGGAAGATGGTACAGATGTTCCAGTGATGCAAGCAAAGATATTAGCGGCCATCCTCAATATCTGGAAGT
>PKSZ01000494.1 GCA_002869425.1 Marinilabiliales bacterium | reverse complement strand
GGGGTATTACACTTGATATACTATCGTCACCTGAGTTTCGTCTGTCCATACGATAAGCAAACTGATTAGAAAACGCAGATACCAACTTCTTCCAACCTTTGGCATTTTTCCATAGTCTGGCTGGCCGAATATTAACCAATTGGCTAAATTTATTCATGTATATTTTAATGTACTGATCTGTTGGAGTAAAAACCCTGATATAGTTCGCCTGATCCTGAAAGTTAGCTATTTCGAACTCATCCAGTTCTTTAACATTATTGCCATTATAATCGGTCCAGCTATACACTCCTTGCCCTTGCGCCACTTCAATATAAGTAAACTCCTTTTTCATCTCCATTCCGCTACCTGTTTCATAAAAAGTAGACAAAGACAAAAAGCCTTTTTTTAGGGTTACATTGTATTCAAGCCTAGCGCTTACATTCTCTTCCGGCTCATTTTCCGCCAATAAAGAATCCAATATATTCAGCTTCCTGTAATTTATAGTTGTTTTAATACTATGTTTTGGATTAAATGAATACGCCAGCCCCGCCTTAACATCCTGGGCCATTGTGCTGGATAATAGTTTGTTGTTTTCGGGTAGCATGTCTTTCCTGTTCTTATAACTGATGAAATAATTTACATCAGAAGAATCGGAATTTTGAGAAAACACCTCCCATTCTGAAAACTTAAAACTATTTGCCAACAGTGAATCGCTAGCCGTTAACGACCACTGGTTGTCTTCAAGTTGTTCACGAACACCCAAAGTAAGCCCGGCAATATCCTGTGATAATTTTGCCTTATGTCGCAAGAATTTTGTTTGCGTAACGGGCGTCTCTGAAAATAACAAGCTGCCATCTGCAACAATTGCAGTACCTTTGTTTCTCAGATGAGTAGACACACTATTTTTACTTGCAGTATAAAAGGCCCCTCTTTTTAAAAAAGACATATTGTATTCAGCCTGTCCTGCTTTTTTATCCGTAAAATTCACAAGCAAACTTGCCTTCTGTTCGTCTGCTGTTTGAACCCCATCCAGATTCCAGTCCCTTTCAAACTCTGCAGATTTAAACCGCTCAACCGGGTCGAAGTATTCATTAACAAACTCATAGCCAGCCCTTAAAAAAAGCTTTCTTTTAAGTGTGTCAAAAACAGAAACATCCTGAACCAAATCAATTTTTGCAGCATATCCTGTATTATCATTTCTATCTAATGAAGAATAAGTATTTATATCATTATTGCTGGCCGAAACTTCGTAATAAATTCCCGTTGTTTTTCCCAACTTCAAATTCCCACCACTTGCAACAACCTGCTTTTTCTTGGGAGTAACAAGAAGAATAACCGGCTCATGCGTTCCTTGTGGCAGACCATCAACAGGGGCAACCCACTTGTAAACCTTTCCGTTCGCAGCACTTAGTTTCTGCACATAATTCCCACTGTTCTCACCTACATAAGAAAAACCCAGCTTGTACCTCGCACTATCCGGATTGGTTGAATATACATATATGCTATCGTAATATTCTCCTCCCGAAAGAAGAGTATCGCTTTTCTTATATAAAACAAGATCGTTTGAAAAAAGCGTATCCTTAATATTTGGAAACACAGCATATTGTACAGAATCACCCACATTTGCCAACAATTGCTTTTGCTCTTGTGTAAGACTTTGGTTTATGGGTTGATTCTTTGCATCTTGTTCACTATATATATTCAACCAGAAACTGCCATTTTTTGTATGAATTTCATTGGAGTTGTATACTGAAAAGCGAGCATAACTTTTTTCTGAATATTCAAATTCAATTACAATTCTTTTGTCTTTTGTGATCATTTGATTGGGAGTAAAAACAATCTCAGCAGTATTATAATCAATAACATAATCATTGTCCTGACCTCTTGTTAAAAGCCTACCATCAAGATATACTTTTTCTGTTCCGGCCAAAATAATTATGTATGCCTCGCCTCCACAACCTTTTAAACGATATGGCCCCTGATTACCTTCCTGTCCATTCATTTTTTGCCTGCAATATTTGCCCTTTGAAACTGCTCCACTAACGGTGCTCTTAATTAGCCTTTCATTTTTTTGTTCAGAGACAACTGAATACTGTCCCCCCTGAACCTTTTTGTACAAGTTAAGAAAATACCCTGTTGGTTTTCTTAACTCGTAGTCACCCACAATCAATTTATGTTTTTCATTGTTTAACTGAATAAACACTTTGTCAAACTCCTGTAATTGCTGTGTATTACCATCGGGTTGTATTGGGATATTGTTATCGGTAATAGCCGCTGCAATATGAATGTCACGTCCTATCTTCCCCGAAAGCTGAAGATTAAGATTAGAGTTTACAATAACATCCTGATTGTTACCAAAACTCATTCCTCTCATGATGCTTCCCCTTTTATCCAGTTCATCCTGGCCAAACATATCATCATTTTGAGACAATTTTCCATTTCCCAGTTGAAAAGCTTTTACAGAATTCTCTTTATATGATCCAATGATGTTGGTATCTTTATGTTTGTAATGTTCTGAAAAATAAAATGGTAAAACCCTGTAGGTTAGCCAAACATACTTATTGCGATATTGTTTGTCTATATAAAACCGAGTGGAAGCAAAATCAAAATAATAATTGCTTTCTGGTATTGTATCCCCTTTTATGGTCGTTACAAGTAATGAACCCGGGACAATACTCAAAGTATCCAGAACAAGTGTATCTGACAAAACAACAATCTGTTTGCTCCTGCTGGTTTGAGCATGGGAATTGCTCTGAAAAAGGAACAATACAGATATTATAAGGATGACTTGTACTGTTTTCATTTACTCAAATATAAATATTTGATGATGATTACTTTCAGAAATCTTGCTATAAGAACAATATTCTTTACCTATTATTGTTTTAAATTCTGGATCAAATAGTATAAATTCGTGCAATTCAATATGAGGGCACTATTTTTTCTTATAATAACTTTTGCTGGTGGTTGTACGTTTGCACAAAGCCTGAAAGATTCAACGGTTAACATTCCGTTTTTATCCGGCACATACTCTGTTCAATTTCCGGGAGGTGATCTTGCCGATCGTTTTGGTGTCAATTCAAATATTGGTGCTTCATTTGGATTAAAACTTAAATCAAACTGGTATTTAGGTGCAGAATGCGTCTATCTTTTTGGGAACAATCTTCGTGAGGACAACATTTTTGATAGCATTACAAGCTCTGAAGGTGAATTGATTACAAGATATGGAGATTTTGCAAGTACGGCTGTTTCAGAAAGAGGTTTTTATGCCAGTCT
>PKSZ01000723.1 GCA_002869425.1 Marinilabiliales bacterium | reverse complement strand
GTTCTACCGATGGGTATCTCTTTTCATCCCTTACCCGGTACATAAAATATATTTCAATGTTTTCATTGTATATTTCATGATCAAAATCAATAATGTGAACTTCAATACTTAATTTCTTATCTTGAGATACAGTTGGCCTGTAACCAATATTTAGCATTCCCCGGTATATTTCTGCATTGTACTTTACCCAAACAGCATAAACTCCGTTTTTGGGAATTAATTTACAGGGATGCTCAACTTGTACATTGGCTGTAGGAAAACCAATGCTTCTGCCAACTTTATATCCATTAACCACCTTACCCATTAATAAATAAGGATAACCCAGAAATTCACTAGATTCTTTTACTTTTCCGTTATCCAGGTAATTTCTGATTACCGTGGAACTAATGGTAATACCCTGCAGACTGTATGCATCAATCTGATCAACGAGGAATCCATATTTTTTTCCAAACTCGAGTAGGTTTTCATACGTTCCTTCCCTGTTTTTACCGAATACATGATCATGACCGAAAACAAGATGTTTTACCGCAATTCCCTGTACTAAATATCTTCTGACAAATTCAGCAGCGGACAAAGACATAAGTTCTTTATTGAATGGCTGAATAATTAAATTGTCAATTCCTGCTTCTTCCAGAAGTTTGATCTTTTCGTCGAGGCTGTTTATTAGGTTGAGTTCAGCGTCAGGCATTATTATTTGCCTTGGATGTGGCCAAAATGTCATGACAGTAGATTCACCTCCAATTTCTTTAGCCAATCTGATAACACTGTTTAATATAATTCTGTGACCGGCATGAACACCATCAAATGTTCCAATTGTTACAACTGGATTTTTTATGGAAAGATTTTCTGCCTGATGAAAAATATTCATTATAAAATTTTAAGATGGCAAAGGTAATTATTTTGTAAAAACTATTATAAAAGGTTTAAAAGCCGATGTGATAATGTGTATGAATAGAATTTATATTGTGGACGTTACATACATAAGGCAATAATTTGTTTAATTAATTGTTGTATGTATTACCTTTGTAGGATAAATTAATGAACTATGAGAAGATTTATTTTGCTGATCCAGGTAATGTTAATATTTATGGTTGCTTGTGATGTGGAACCTGAAGGGTTTACAATAAGGGGGAAGTTAAGTAATGCCGCTGGGAAAATGGTGTTTTTAACAAGTGACGAATATCGTGATTCAACCTTGGTTTCACCAGAAGGAAGTTTTACTTTTTTTGGCCAGATCCCGGAAGCAGAGTTCCTTTATTTGTATGTAAATCCTGCAAATTCAGTTTTGCTGTTGGTTGATACTATCGATAATCTTGAAGTGAATGGAGATGCAGAGGATCTATTCAATACTTTTGAGGTAAAAGGATCCAAAAATGCCGAAGCAATTACTGAACTTTATGAAAAATTTGCTGATAGGTTGGCTGAGCTGCGACAGATAGCTCCTCCCACTCCTGATGAACCAGATTCAGTATTATTGGCCAAAAGGGAGACTGCAGGAAAAATCATAACCAATCATAGAGATTATTTGAGGAACTATGTGCGGGAGAATATTTCTTCGCTGGCCGTACTTCCTGCATTATATCAGTCATTTGATACAAGAAGTTATGTGCTGAACCCGGAAACGGATTATGAGTTGTTTAAAGAAGTGGATGATTCCTTAATGGCAAATCATCCAGGTTCAAAGCATGTTAAGCAGCTACATGCAAATTTGATCGAAGTAAAAAGGAAAATTGATTTTGAAAAATCACGCCCAAAAGATGTGACTGAGAATGCAGAAGCACCAGATTTTTCTGTTCCTGATCCGGAAGGCAATGAAATTAGTTTGTCGTCATTAAAAGGCAAGTATGTTTTGCTTGATTTTTGGGCATCATGGTGTTCACCATGTCGAATAGAAAATCCTACCTTGGTGAACGCTTATGAAAAATTTCATAGTAAAGGGTTTGAAATCTTTCAGGTATCTCTCGATAAAAGTAAGGATGCATGGGTAAAGGCAATTGAAAAAGATGGTCTCAAGAAGTGGAAACATGCAAGTGATCTCAAGTTTTGGCAATGTGTTCCAGCTCGTCAATATGGCGTTCAGTCAATACCGGCTAATTTTTTAATTACACCTGACGGGAAGATAATCGCAAAGAATTTAAGGGGAGCAGCTTTGGAGCAAAAACTTTCAGAAATTTTCAACAAATAATAATTCCATTGCAGGACAAGAAAACGTATTTTGTGTCTGATGCTCATCTGGGAGCACCTGGTTATAACGAGAGCCTGGAGAGGGAAAAGCTTTTGGTGCAGTGGCTAAATAGTATAAAAGAAGATGCAGAATGCATTTACTTTGTGGGAGATATATTTGATTTTTGGTTCGAGCATAAAAGAATAGTTCCAAAAGGATTTACACGGTTTTTAGGTAAAGTTGCAGAGCTATCAGATGCCGGAGTTAATGTTCGTTTTTTTACAGGAAATCACGACCACTGGGATTTTTCATATTTTGAGCAGGAATTAGGTGTAGAGGTGTTTTATCAGAAACAATTTATTGAGATTGATAATAAGAAATTCCTGATTGCTCATGGTGATGGGTTGGGACCTGGTGATATGGGTTATAAATGGATGAAAAAAATAATTACTCATCCTTTTTCAAAATGGTTGTTTGCAAGAATGCATCCGAATTTTTCTCACGGATTGGCAAATTTGTTTTCCAAAAAGGACAGGTATTACAAAGAGGACTATTTAAAAGATTATTCAAATGTCCATGAGGAAAGGCTGGTAAAATATGCAAGAATGAAGGCAGCGGCCAATTCAGATATCGATTTCATGATCTTTGGACATAGACATCTTCCTTTAAACTATAGTCTCCATAATGGTTCAACACTAATTATACTTGGCGATTGGATTCACAATTACAGCTATGCCGTTTATCAAAATGGTAAGCTGGACTTAAGGTTTTTTACAGATTTGATGAAAGTTGAAGATTGTTCTTTCGATGAAATTTCTAGTTGAAAACTTTGAGTGTGTTATTGCCTTGCGTGTAAAGAGCTGTATAACTTTTTAATGATAATATCGCCGGTTTTTCTTCATCAATTGGGGAGCCATCTAGTAATAAGAAGCTTGATTCACAACATTCGCACGTAATGTAAAGACCTGAATCGTCAATTTTCATGTCACATTTTTGAGATGGTTGATAAGTGCAGGTTCTTTCAAGAGCAACAAATTCATCCATGCTTTTTCTGTATATTACAATTCCATTATAACCTCCATATACAATAATGGAATTACCAACTGCATT
>PKSZ01000720.1 GCA_002869425.1 Marinilabiliales bacterium | reverse complement strand
AATTGTTGCATCTCCTTCAATCAGGGCAACATCTAATGTGGTTTCTCCAAAAGCAGTACAAATAACATCATCATCCGGTTCATTAGTTATTCTTGGTACAACCACTTCAACTGTGCTACTAGTCATGGTATTACAACCATTACCGGCTTGTGTTATTTCAACGTAATAATGGGCTGATGCAGTCAGGGCATCCGTAGTATAATTTGAGGTAGTGTTGGTTGTAGGGCCTTGTTCTGATTCGACCGTCCAGGGGGCTCCTCCGGTTGTTGAACTGAACCATGTGTAAGTATATTCACCAACACCGCCAGAAACGTCAACTGACATATCCCACGTTGTTCCTGAACATATGGTCTCGCCCGCAGGTTGAAGAATAATTTCCGGATCAGGAACGACTTCCAGTTCAATGCAACTTGAATAAAATGTATCACAATACAAACCGGTTTGTGTAACTTCTACCTGATAGTAATAAGTGTCAGGAATAGCCATCGATCCTGTATTGTAATTTGGACTATTGGTTCCTACATTTGTCCAGGGGCCTGTACACCCAACGGTTGAACGTTGCCACTGATAAGAAAAAGTTCCAGTACCTCCGCTGACTGTCACGGCAAAATCTGCATTCCCACCTTCACAAATACTTTGATTTGATGATTCAGTATCGATAGATGGATCAACCACAACAGTGACTATGGCACAATCTGATATTTCACTGTCACAAATGCCTTCAGCATCGGAAACAATTACCTGATAGTAAAATATCCCAACGGATAAAGGGTCGGGCTCATATGTTTGACTGGTTGCCCCATCAATATTACTCCAGGTTCCATCACAATCTGTATCGCTGATTTGCCATTGGTAGGTATAGGTTCCCGATCCATCAGAGGGAGAAACTGAAAGTTCGGGCTGTGCACCTTCACAAACTTCAGCATCATCCGGGCCTGTAAGGGAAACAGGTATCCGATTGGTGATGGTCACCTCATCTTCACTGGCAACACAATCATCTCCATTGAGTATTGTCCATTTGAAGGTATATACCCCATAGGTTACATCTGTAATTGTGGTTGTTGGAGAATCCGATGTTGTAATAGTGGCGGTACCCGGTCAATCCACCCGCGTCCATTCACCATCACCAATAACAGCAGCGTTTGCCTGCATGGTAAAAGTAGTTTCATCACAAACCGTTTGATCATTTCCGGCGTCTGCGGCAGTGGGTCCTTCCCAAATATAAAGCTTCATATTATCTGACTTTTCACAGAACGCCCCACCGGTTGTATGGGTCCATTTAAGTTCGTCAATCGCTGGTTCTACGGGTACAAGCCCTGAAACCTCAGCATCGAATGCCGTATTATCGGGTGCAAATGTTGGGTCAGCTGCACCTGAGGGTTTTGAAACGATGGTCCAAATCCCGGTAACAGGTGCAAAGGGTTCATTTCCTGTCATTGTTGCACTGGTAGTGGCAGTTGAAATGTTGCATAATATCTGATCAGGACCCGCCAGGGCCTGTGTTGGTATTTCGTTTATTACTACAGTAACTGCATCGGAACTTGGGGTGCAACTTCCGTTTGAAATAGTCCAGGTAAATTCATAGGTTCCATCAAATGCCCCTACTACCGGAGTATGTGCTTGAGTTGGGTACAAAATCAAAACAGGATCTCCACCGGTTTGAGTCCACACTCCGGTTCCCACAGTTGGAGTATTAGCATCAAGCAACATTGGTTCATACAGGCAAAGTTGAGTTTCTGTAGCAGAAGCATCAGCTACTGTTGGTTCTTCATAATTTGTAATTGTTACCTGATCGGATGAACTACAAAATTCAGTTTCTGTCAACCATTCAAAAATGTAGGTTTCACCAGCTACTAAGCCGCTAACTGTTGTATTATACTGGCTTGGGACGCTTATTATTTCGCTGGTAACTACCGGTGATACCTGTGACCAGGTGCCATCACCAACACTAATCGGGGTAGCATCAAGGGTAACAATATTTTGTTCACAAAGACTTTGGTCATCGCCTGCTTCGGCTGGAGTTGGGGTTTGATAAATTGTAATTGTTACTTCATTTTCCGCTGTGTCACAAACCGGACCATTACCTATAGACCATTTAAATACATACACTCCCTCATCACCACTGCTTTGTGGCCCCATTCCAGTTATAGGTGTATTATACAAAATTGGAGATACAATTGTTGGATCAGGTGCATCTCCGGTTTTAGAAACCAATGACCACACTCCGGTTCCAACTTCAGGATCGTTAGCTGCCATGGTAATTTCCGTTTCGCAAACCAGAGTTTGGTCTTCACCGGCATCCGCAGTTGAAGGGTTCTGAAAATTTTCTATACGAACCTGGTCGGCGTTACTACAATCACCATTAGCCACTGTCCATTGAAAGACATAAACACCGTAATCAACAGGTTCAAATGTTGCATCAGGGTCATTTTCGTTTGAGAACCCTTCACCACTAACAGTCGGACCAAATAGCTTACTCCAGGTTCCAATACCGGAATCCGGAGTTTCAGCGTCCAGGCTAAAGACTGATTCTTCACATAAGGTTTGATCTGTACCTGCAGCTGCTGTACTGGGAGGGCCAAGCAGTGTTACCGTCATTTCATCAGTGCTTTCGCAACTACCACTAATAGCAGTAATGGCATATTGAAAGGTATAAACACCAGGGATTAAACCAGACGCTGTTGATGTATTACTCGAGGTAGCAGTAATTGTTGCTTCATTGGGAGTAGTACCAACCTGAGTCCATGTACCACCACTACCAGTTGTTCCTGTAAGGTTCACAGAGCTAATGGCCTCACAATATTCCTGATCGTCGCCGGCATCGGCATTTCTATACACATTAATTATTACATCATCAGATGAAGGTGGACAGAAATTACCTCCTGTTACTGTCCATCTAAAAGTATATTCACCTGTTATCAATCCGGTAATATTCGTTGTTGGTGATGCAATACTTACGATGGTTGCAGTGTTAGGGCCACTTATCTGAGTCCAGCTACCACTGCCTACTGTGGGTGTCTCTGCAGTCATGGTGTAGAAACTGTCCCCACAAACATCGGTATTTTCTCCGGCATCAGCTGTTGAGGGCGCATCATCAGAAATCAGAATCAATACATCATCACTTGAACTGCATGCTCCGTTTGTAATAGTCCATGTTAAACCATAAGTTCCGGCACCTAAATTGCTTACAGTGGTATTGTATAGTGATGGGTTGGTTATGGTTGGTGCGGGCCCACCCCCAATGGGTGCACCACCACAAAGGTTAAAAGTCCATT
>PKSZ01000287.1 GCA_002869425.1 Marinilabiliales bacterium | reverse complement strand
CACAATATAAGCTATCAATAATAAAATTAATTTCAGGCAGATCTCTGATCAACAGCGTATTGGAAGCAACACTCGTACAACCACTATTCGGACTTGTATATGTAAAATACACATCCTGGTATCCGTTTCCTGCAAGAGAAGGATCGAAAGTTGCCACATTATCCGTAGTATCGGGATCGAATACTCCGGGCCCGGAGTATTTTCCTACATCATTAGACCACATTTCTTCTGATGCATCATTGGTGCAAAACTCATCTACTCCAATAAAAAATGACACTTCTCCAATAGAATCGATTTCTATGTCTGCATCCCTGTATAAAAGAGTACCACTTTGATCATGGTATTCAAAACGAATAATATGAAATCCTGAACCTGCTATTGTTGGATCAAGTGCAGCCATATTAAATCCGGCTGAATCCAATCCCAATCCATACAATTCTCCATCAATCATAAAACGACCAGGTAAAGAATCCCAATTGCTAAGAGGATTTCCCAACAATGTATCCACTACGCCATTAACACAATATTTACTATTGGATGGCAAACCAATAATTTCTGCATCCACATCAATAATGGTTGTCATTATAACCGTATCATTCTCACATCCAGTAACCGGGTCTGTCCAAACATAAGTTATGTAATAATCATTGTCAACCATTAAGTCAGCTGGATGAAAATAGTTGTTATCGTTATCTATTCCACTACCACTAAACTCACCGCCATCAGGTATCGCCGTAAGAAGAACAGAATCCTCTTCTACATTGTATGTAGCTCGTATATTGTGACTCAAAATAACAGGTAAACCATTAACAAATACTGAATCCATTGTACTTCGGGTACAATGACTATTTGCCATTATGCTATTATAAGTATATTCAATATAATGCCATCCAGTCTCCATCGTATCCGGATATAACCATGCAGTTCCTTCAGATAAAGCCACCAAGCCATTGTTCGGATAAATATTATCCAGAACAAATCCACCCTGATATGCAGAATATGATGGCACGCCCTGTATGGTTACCACATTTCCACCTACATTACTGTAATCCAAACAAAGGCTGTCCGGACTTACAATACTAAGTTCCTGAATTGAATCAACGGTGATGGTCTTACTGATAGAATACGCTGTAATTCCATCATATCCATAAAATGCATAATCAATAGTGTGAATGCCAGCTCCTGCATCAGTTGGGTTAAAAATAGCTGTTCCATTGTGAAGATCGGTTATACCTGGTCCTGAAAAACTACCATAAACACCGTCCCACAATGTAGGTTCTGGATTTGCTACTAGTGTGTCCTGCTGTTCATCAAAACAATAAATACTATATAAATCATGAGCTCCATTAATAGTTCCTGAAGCAGAATCAACAACAACTGTTATCATTGTATCATTAACACACCCCGTTGAAGTATTTGTATAAGTATAAGTTATTGTATGTGTACCCACTCCAGCTACAGAAGGATTAAATATTGCTGTTCCATTATTCTGATCATTCAAACTTAAAGGAACAGAAGATGAAAATTCTCCACTATTATACTCACCAACAATTAAATACGAAGTTTCTAATAAGTTATACAGTTCTTTATAATCTGTAATGCCAACTGTTGGAAGTTGGTTTACTGTTATTGGTAATGTTACCTCGCTAATACAAGTACTATTGGGTTCTGTACTATAGTACGAATAGGTAATATCATGCGTTCCTGCCCCAACTATCTGAGGATAAAATGTAGACGAACCATCAGGATGAATATCTATTCCTCCGGCAGAACTTGTAAAGTTACCCATACCTGAATTGTAAGGAGGTGCACCTACAAAAACAGCAGAATCAGCATCTTCACAAACATCATCAAGACCTGTTATTGCTAAGGCAGGTAGCTGGTCAACATATAAATTCTGACTGATTGTAAATTCTGTAATATGATCTATGCCTTTGTATGTATATTGAATTGTATGCCATCCCGGACCTGCAACTGATGGATTAAATACTGCTCTTCCATCATTAAGATCAAATACGGAACCTCCGCTAAAAACTCCTGGATTACCATCAGAATTTAATGGCAGACCAACAATTGTATCATTCTCTTCATCAAAACAATAAATATGATAAACATCATTTTTGTGGTCAATTGTTCCCTGAGCAGTATCCACAAAAACAGTAATCACAGTATCGTTGGTACAAGATGTAACAGGATTAGTATATTCATAAATAATGTTCCAGGTTCCTGTACCTGCTACGGATGGAACAAAAGAAGCTGTACCGTCATAATAATTGACAATACTTCCCGGCACCGGTCCTGTATACTCTCCTCCGGAATATTGTCCCTGAAGCAAATAAGCAGGTTCTGTTACATTATATAATTCTTTATAGTTTGTAATTGTTACTTGTGGTAATTCATGAACAACAAATATTTCTTCTTCTATTCTTTGACAATTTGTACCATCAACATAAGTTGTGTCATACAGATACCATATTGTATCATTGCCATATTTTGGATAAGTTGGATCAATAACTCCTCTACCTCCTGATAGATTATTCACAATCCTGTCTCCTGAGAATATTCCCGGGAATAAGGCTGCTGTAATTGTATCGGTTATATCTCCATAACAATATTCAGCATCAAGACCAGCAATACTTATGCTACTAATATGATAAACATTTACACTTTCCTGAATAACAATTACAGTAGTATCTCCTCCTGTAGTATCCTGATATGAATATGAAATGATATGAGTTCCCTCTCCAGCAATGGCTGGATCAAACAATGCTGTATCAATTCCAATTGAGTCGATACCTGCACCTGAAAAGCTACCTCCAGGCAAACCTTTTGCACCACCATTTCCATAAAGCTCAACCGGAGTATCATCCATACAATACCCTGCATTCAGGCCATCAATTGATCCGTCAGCATCAATCACTTCAACCACTCTATATGCTGTATTGCTACAACCTGTAACAGGATTTGTGTAAGTATATGATATATTCCAGCTTCCTTCTCCAGCAAGGTAAGGGTCAAAAGTACTATCTGCAGGAACAATTCCCGGTCCGTTAAAAGTACCTCCGTATGGTTCTGCTCCTGTTATAGTATATAGTTCTTGCCCCGGAGCAGATCCAACAAAATGTGTATACTTAATATAAAATGATGGATCCGGTAAGTCATTAACTGTAACATCTGCTGTACCAATACCATTATTACCACAAGTAGAGTTGAACACTGTGTCTACGTAGAATGTTGATGAAACGGTAGGATCCACATATACCGTATATGGATTATCT
>PKSZ01000370.1 GCA_002869425.1 Marinilabiliales bacterium | reverse complement strand
TAGATGAAAATACACAGTATAACTTGCTTCATTCTCTTTATGCTTGTCCGCATGGTGTTTTTGCTATGAGTTTTAAGCTGGAAGGACTTGTGGAAACCTCAACCAATCTTGCTTCTGTTAAGTTTCTTGACAATGAGAAGATTGAGGTAGTTACAAGTCAGCGTAGCTCCATTGATTCTTCAAAGATAGATATAGCAAACATGGTTGCCAGTGTATTTACATTGGCAGGTGCAAGGGTTAAGCATTCCGATGGATATCCGGGTTGGGCGCCTGATCCGAATTCTGAAATTTTAAAGATTGCTGCAGATAGCTATGAGCGCTTATTTGGCAAAAGGCCTGTGGTAAGAGCCATTCATGCTGGCCTTGAGTGTGGTTTGTTTCTTGAAAAATATCCCGATTTAGATATGATTTCTTTCGGGCCAACATTAAGAGGCGTGCATTCACCTGATGAGAGAATAGATATTGAAACTGTAGAAAAGTGGTGGACACATTTGCTTGATATACTTCAAAACATTCCAACAGCACAAGAATTGATGAACCTAAAACGAATCATAAATATGCCCGGAAATGCAAAAATGTACTCCGGGCTTTTAATTGTCATATTTATTCTTTTGCTTACTGATTCTAAAGCTCAGGATAGAAAATTTTCACTGGGCGTAAAGGGAGGGCCCAATGTTTCAACTTATTTGGGTGATTTGCATGGATCAAACGCTGTAATATCATATCATGTAGGTATTTATTCGCGTTTTTATAAAAGTAACAGCACTTAATATTGGCAAATGGAGGTTCTGTATTCAGAAAAGGGAAGTCGTTACGACGATTATATTGTCGATGTGAAACAAACCCTTACCTATATTGACGTGCCAGTATTGTATCATTTTGTGAAAGAGACTGGTAATGGATTTATTATTGGACCACAGGTTTCGGTTTTTCTTGATTCTGAAAATGAAATGCTATATCAGAAGGGTCATGCATATATTCATATGATGGAAATTCATGATAACAATGCTTTTCGACCGATTGATATTGGAATTGTTGGAGGTTTTATTTTTAGTATTGAGGATTTGATACGGATAGAAGGACGTATGGGGCTTGGGTTAACCAACTTTGTAAACAATTCAGTTCTTGACAGAGAAGAGAAATTGAAAGGGAGAATTGCGAATGTTCAGCTTTCTGTTGGTCTAAACTATTAGAATGGATTCTATATTACTTCAATATGATGTATATAGCTGGCAGATAGTTTTATTGTTATTGCTGGCCGGATTTTTAGTAGGAATCATTAATACACTGGCTGGAAGTGGAACCATTATTTCGTATTCATTTTTTATGTTCTTGGGTTTGCCAGCCAGTTATGCCAATGGAACAATTCGTTTGGGCGTAATTATGCAGACTCTTGCTGCCAGCCTGAATTTCAGAAGACAGAAAGTATTGAATTTCAGGAAGGGAATCTCATTGGGAATACCTACTTTATTAGGATCTGCAATTGGGGCATTTGTGGCAATTAGTATCGATAAGGATATTTTTGAAATTATAGTTGGATTTGTAATGCTCCTCATGCTTTTTTTCGTGTTTTTTGATCCCAAAAGATGGATTGAAGGAAAGAATGAAAAGATTATAAAAAAGCCCGGAATTATTCAGGTTCTGGTCTTCTTTGCAATAGGTTTGTATGGTGGGTTTATACATATTGGAGTTGGAATATTTCTTCTTTCAGCTTTGGTTTTGGTTTCCGGATATGATCTTGTAAGAGCCAATGCTATGAAAGTGTTTATAGTATTAATATATAGTCCTGTTGCCCTGGCTGTTTTTATGTATAGTGGAAATATTCATTATGGTATGGGGTTAATAGCTGCTGTTGGAAATGTCTTTGGTGGATTGCTGGCTTCTCATTTTGCAGTAAGTTGGGGTGCTAAGTTTTTGCGTTGGTTTTTGATTGTAGTTATTGTATTGTTTTCACTGAAACTTTTTGGTATTATTAAATTGTAAAAAAGATATGATAAATAAAGTTTGTATTCACATGAACAGAAATTTACATCGCAAGGAGTTGCTGAATCAAAAACAGGCTTTCGTGCTTATTATATTTGGTATGCTGCTAATACCGAATATTGTTCGGGCACAGACCGTGAATTTTTATTACGATCAGGGAGTATCAAAAATGAAAAGTGGTCAATATGAGAATGCTATCAAAGAATTTCAACGTGTGGTTAAAAAAGATCCATATTATTGGGATGCATTTTATGATATGGCCTGCTGCAATGTGAAATTAAACAAAAAGGAGCTTGCTATAAAAAACCTGGATGATGCCATTAAGGCTAAAGAAGATTATTATGATGCATATTTTTTACGTGCACGATTGAATTATGAAGCAGGAAACTCCCGCGACGCTTTAAAAGATTATCAAACCGTGCTTGAGAAGAAACCGGGTTATATACTGGCATACGATAGAAGGGGAGAGATGTATTTTAAGGCTGATGATTATAAAAAAGCATTGCCAGATCTGGATAAGGCCATAGAATTGGAAACCAAAAATGCAAATACCTATTTGTACAGGGCTGAAATTTATATCGGAGAGGAGGCTGAAGACCAGGCATTAAAAATGCTGGGTAAAGCATTGAAATTGAATCCTGAGCTGGTAAGAGCATATACGGTAAGATATCCTGTGTACGAAAGAAAAGAGGAGTATAAGAAAGCAATAGCAGATATTGGTAAAATAATGCAAATTTCCGGCTATGATGAAGTCTTGATTTTAAAGCGGGCTGAAATGTATTATATATTAGAAAACTGGAAAATGGCAGCCAAAGATTTTAATACCATAATTTCGAAATACAAATCCCGTGAATCTGATGTTTATTATAAAAGAGGAGTTTGTTACAGCAGGGATGGCCAGTATGCTTTGGCAGTAAAAGATTTTTCAAAAGCCTTGATGTACAATCGCGAAGATTATGCATCGTATTACGAAAGAGCAGTGGCCTATACCAATATTAGTAAATCAAAATATCAGATGGCTATGCGCGATTTTACAAAAGCCATTGAATTAAAAAATGATTGTCACCAGGCCTATTATCAACGAGGTGTTTTCTATTATAAAACCGGCAAGTTTAAAGATGCAGTTGATGATTTTAGTTCAGCATTGAAGTATGCTCAAAATGCAGATTATTATTACTATAGGGGCGCTTCTTATTATGAACTATCAAGAAAGCAGGAGGCTTGTGCCGATTTGAAAAAAGCATCTTCAATGGGTCATGCAAAAGCAAAAGAGCAGGAGCCTTACATGTGTTATTGAT
>PKSZ01000360.1 GCA_002869425.1 Marinilabiliales bacterium | reverse complement strand
TGTACGGATGAATCTGTATCCATAATTCTCAGGGGCTGGCTTGAATGTTATTTTACTCTGTAAACCAGTGTGTAAACCTGTACCTTCCAGGCTTACCTCTGATTTAATTGTCCTCTGTTTTTCAGTCATAATTTGAATATTTGCTCAATTTCGAGAAGTGTCAAATATACGTTTTGTTGTCTATTAATAAAATTTTACTCAGATGTTGTTAAGCCATAGTAGAATTATAGGAATTAAAGAATTAAACTTGTGAAAATTAAGGTGATATATTTATTTTCTGTATTTATGGTTTTTTGTTCAAGTGCAAGATATTAAATGAACATTTATAAAGTAAGCGTTAGGTTTCTGTTAGTCCTTTTAGTAGGCTTAGTACTTTGTTATTCAGGCAGAGCTGATGGAGATAATATACGTAGAGATATTGATAGTCTTGCAAACCTTCTGACCACAGCCCATGATAGTGTGAAGGCAAGATATCTGATTCAAATGGGGCAATCGTACGAAAATATTCGAACAGATTCAGCAATATTTTATTTTACAAGGGCAATAAAACAAGCGCGTAAAATGGCTGATAGTGTTAATGTCTCTGCAGCCTTAAACTCAATGGGTAATATTTATCAAAAGATAGCAGATTATCCTAAGTCACTTGCATACTATAATCAATCTCTGGAGATTTCAAAATTCATGAAGGATAGTTCGTATATGAGTAGTACACTCAACAATATCGGCAATGTATATGATAACCTCGGAGATTACAGTAAAGCGCTAGAGTATATGCTTAAGTCCATTAAGATTGATGAAAGTCTTGGAGATAAAGACGCCATGGCCACTTCATATAATAATTTAGGTCTATTGTATTATCGGCAGGAAGATTTTGAAATGGCATTGAAATATTACAACATAACATTGAAGCTACGTCAGGAGCTTGGAGACAAAGAGGGTGTTGCACTAGTATATAATAACATTGGAATTATTTATTATTATATCGATGAAATGGATAAAGTGCTCGAGTATTTTAAAAAATCATTGCATATATATGAAGAGATTGGAGACATAAGGCAACAGGCACTTCCATTGTTTAATATTGGTCAGTTATATTATCAGCAAGGAAAAACGGATTTAGCTCTCGACTATATTTTCAGGTCTCTGAAAATTGAAAAGCAACTGAATGACAAAAGAGGGATGGCTGATACTTACGATTTTCTTGGCTCTATGTATGGCGAAATGGGAGATTATAATCTTGCCCTGGAGTATCAGAAAATGGGATTGAAAATTGCACAGGAAATTGGAGCAAATCTTGAAGCCAGACATTCATTCGAGAGTTTATCTCAGACGTATGAAGAACTTGGAGACTATAAACAGGCGCTTGAATATTACAAGAACTTCAAAATGATGAATGATTCTGTATACAATCTTGAGAAATCATCACAGATTGCAGAGTTGAACACAATGTACGAAACAGAGAAAAAGGAGCAGGAAATTGAACTCCTGAATAAGGATAAGCAGCTTCAGGATATACAGATTGAAAGACAGAGAAATCTGATTATTACCTTTATTGTAGGCTTAATCCTTATTGTATTTTTTGCTATCATTGTATATAGGCAGTTTATTCAGAAAAGGAAGGCATATAGAGAGCTGGAAGAGAAAAATTCCCGTATAATGCAGCAAAAGGAGGAAATTGAAACTCAAAGAGATCAAATTGAAGCACAGCGAGATCAGTTGTTGACCAAAAATGAAGAAATATTGCAGCAGAAGGAAGAGATTGAATCTCAACGAGATGAAATTGAGGCTCAGAGAGACGTTGCTACTCAACAAAGGGATCAGATTGCGTACCAAAAACAAGAAATTACGGATAGTATTTTATATGCAGAGCGAATTCAAACAGCCCTGATGCCTTTGGTTGCACAGTTGAATGAATATTTAAAGCAACATTTTATTTTGTATCAGCCAAAGGATATTGTGTCTGGTGATTTCCATTGGTTTCAGCGGGTTGGAAGCAGAAAGGTTGTAATGGCAGTTGCTGATTGTACAGGCCATGGTGTTCCCGGAGCTTTTATTAGTATGTTGGGAATGGCTTTCTTAAATGAAATCATTCGTTCATACAAAACAGAGGAGATTGAAGCAGCAAATATTCTGAATGATCTGAAGCAGAAAGTAATCAAAAGCCTGCATCAGAAAGAAACCAATGCTGAAACAAAGGATTGAATGGATCTGTCACTCACAATACTTGACCTCGACTCACGAGAAGTTCAGTATTCAGGGGCCAATAATTCGATGTATTGTATTTCTGCAAATACAAAAAAGGAAGATGCCTTTGGAGATATTGATATAAAGCAGTTTAAGGATGAAACAATGGATCCTGTCTTATATGAGATTAAGGCAGATAAAATGCCCATAGGTATATACCATATGGATCGTTTACGATCATTTACCAATTACAGGTTTACTCTGGAGGAGAATGACTGGATTATACTGTTTACAGATGGCTTCGCCGATCAGTTTGGAGGAAAAGAAGGGAAAAAGCTAATGTATAAAGAGTTTAAAAAGAGTCTTATACGATGTATATATACTTCCTCCAATCCTGGAAAGCAGCTTACCGATGATTTTGTAACCTGGAAGGGCGGGCATGAGCAGTTGGATGATGTTCTAGTGCTTGGATTCACCTTGTAATGTTATGAGAAAGTTATTATTTATAACCGTCTTTTTCCTGAGCTGTATTTTGAATACAAATGCAGAATCTTTGGAAATCTTAGATCGTTTAAAAAGTCAAAATAACTGCAATTCAGATACATGTGTTCCTGCTATTGTGAATGAGTATTTTTTTGAAACACGATATTTACAACCCGATACTTTGCACAGTTTATTAGAAATATCCATTGATATAACGAAAAAGTATCACCAGCCATACCAGTTATAAAATCATATTATAACATATGCGATTTGGCTGTTTATAATGCAAATTATGCCAATGCAGATACAGCTTTGTTAATGTGTGATAAGTTTAATAACGATTCATTAAAAGCTGATATATACAATCTTGTATGTATTCTTGTAAGAAATTATTAATGCAAAACCTTGATTCCGATTGTAATAAGCAGCAGGATATTTTATCTCAACATATTCAGGAGTGGATGTTAAAAGAAGGAAAACATAACTATCCACAAGTTGATGATATCACCATAATGGGAAAAGAATATAGCCAGTCAAAAAAGGATATTTCCTAGTTGAGATCAGTGTTTAATTAAGAATAAAACAATAATTTAGTATCTTTGATAAAACAAATAAATGCCAACAATTCTTTTAATTAAT
>PKSZ01000355.1 GCA_002869425.1 Marinilabiliales bacterium | reverse complement strand
GTTTTTGTGGATACTGAACACGAACATTCTGAACATCGATATTGCCATAGACTGCTCTAAAACTTGCAATTGACTGTAATTGATCAACAACTTTAGTATCACCGATATCGCCTGCATGCCATACTTCATGACACTTTCCCAAATGCTCAAGGATTTTTTCATCCATATATCCATGAGTATCAGATATAACTCCTACGCGAATCATACAATTATACCAGATAAAGTTTCATTTTGCAATTTTACAGCTTTAACTCTACATTTGCTAATATTAATAAAGGTACATTATGCAGCTCTTTTACGCACCTGATATAAACGATAAAAACTATATCCTGAATGAAACAGAATCTAAGCATTGTATCAGGGTGTTAAGAAAAGTTGAAGGAGACATTATTCATCTGGTTGATGGAAAAGGTGGCTTTTATAAAACGAAAATAAATGATGCCAACCCAAAAAAATGTAGTCTGCATATAATTGATTACCAAAAGGAATACAAAAAAAGAAAATACAAGTTGCACATTGCCATTGCTCCTGCAAAAAGTATTGATCGTTTTGAATGGTTTCTGGAAAAAGCAACAGAAATTGGGATAGATGAAATAACTCCTATTCTATGTGAGCGCTCAGAAAGAAAAGTTATTAAAGAGGAAAGATTAAACAAAATTATTGAATCCTCGATGAAGCAATCCATAAAAGCGTATCATCCAAAACTGAATTCATTGCAGAAATTTTCTGATTTTATTCAACAAAAATTTACAGCAAATAAATACATTGCTCACTGCGAAGAATCAGAAAGAGATATTTTATCAAAAAAAGTACAGGCAGAGAGTAATTCTATTGTTTTAATTGGTCCTGAAGGAGACTTTTCGCCGCATGAAATAGAAATCGCCATCAATTCAGGCTATTTGCCGATCAGCCTAGGCGACGAGAGATTAAGAACAGAAACAGCAGCTGTATTCGCCTGTTCTATCTTCAACATTTTTAATCAATAAAAAACTTACGCTCAAATTACGCAATTTGAGAGTTTCAGATTTTCTATTTAATACATTTTTAACTATTTTGGCTTAGTACTAATGGAGTAAAATCTTACAGCATGAGACAGATTATTTTTTCCTTTATCATCATTCTGAATTGCTTAATTGCATTTGGACAAAAAGACACAATTAAGGCCAGTTCAAAAATTAAAGATGTAACTGTATTTTTTGATGGAGCTCAAATCACAAGGAAGGTGCAAGCACACTTAATCAAAGGAAAATGTGTTATTGAAATTTCTGGTTTACCAAAATACATGAAACATGAAAGCATCCAGGTTGGCAAACTAAAAAATGGAACCATTTTATCTGTAAAAACTAAAAATCATTTTATAAGAGAAGATGAAGTGCATAAGCAGTATGAAAAAGAAATCAAGAAAAAAACTATACAGTTAAAAAAGATTAAGAGCAAAATAGAAGTATACAAACAGGAAGAGAACCTGCTGTATCATAATAGAGAGTTTCATTCTAAGGAAACTGGCAGTTCAATTGCTGAATTAAAACAAGCTGCCGATTATTTCAGATTAAAACTAAATGAAATTAATGATGCAAAAATTGACCTTCAACTACAAATAAATGATATTACCGAAGAAATTGAAGATATTTATAAAGCCATCAATAAAAATAAGGCAACCAAACAGTTTGAATCCAAAAAATTGTTGATTACTGTTGAATCTAATGCAATACAAGATGCAAAATTCACAGTTAAATACTTTGTTGAATCAGCAGGATGGACACCTCTGTATGACTTCAGGGTAGAAAAGATTAGTGATCCTCTTAAAATTGTATACAATGCAGATGTATACCAATCTACTGGTGAGGACTGGGAAAACGTAAAACTCACTCTCTCAACATCAAACCCATCCTTATCTTTAACCAAGCCTGAATTAGAAAAATGGTATATCGATCAGAAGAAACCGAAAAAAAGTAGCTATCGAGTGGAAGAAGATTTTAGTACAAATTATTCAAATGCAGGAACTTTAAAAGGAAGTGTAAGAGAACAAGAAACAAATGAAGCAATGCCTTTTGCTAATATTGTTATTGAAAAGAATGGAGAAATAATTTCTGGCGGCATGACTGATTTTGATGGTAACTATAACATAAAACCTGTTCCGGCTGGTATCTATACAGTAAAGTGTAATTATGTTGGCTACTCTGATAAGCAATATGATGGCGTTACCATTAGCGCGAACAAAATAACTTTCCTTGATTTTAGTCTGTCAGGAGGTGTTGCATTACAAGAGGTTATGGTTTATGCAAAACCACTAATAGATGCAGACGAAGTTACAAGTGGAGGTAGCATTAGTTTAAACAATCATATTGCATCAACTGTTTCTGGGGAATATTCTAAAAATATTTCTTCTATCAGGGGATCAAGATCAGAAGGTTCAGCCTATTATATTGATGGAGTAAAAGTATCAGATAATACTTCCTATAAAGTAGAAAACCTTATTTCTAATTCAACTGAGAAACAGGCAACAAACCTGGAATATAAAATTGATATCCCCTACACCATTTACAGTACAGGAGAGAACAACACAATTAAAATAAAAGAAGTTACTGCAAATTGCGAATATAATTATCAAAGTGTACCAAAATATGAAGATGCTGCTTTCCTTGTGGTATTGCTGAAAGACTGGGAGAAATTAAATTTACTGTCAGCCAGAACAAACATATATAATTCAGGAACCTTCATTGGTCATTCTTCTCTCAATGCAAACCAGGCCAAAGATACTTTGATTCTTTCATTAGGAAGAGAAAACTCAATTGTAATTGATAGAAAACCAGACACTGAAATAAAGGCTACCTCGTTTATTGGACCAAATGTAAAAGAAACCATAGGTATCATTATAACCGTACGAAATAATAAAGATGAAAAAATCAATATACAAATTGATGATCAGTATCCTGTGGCAATTAGTAAAGATGTTGACATTAACCTAATTGAAAGCTCTGATGCAAAAGTAAATAAGGAAGAAGGTAAACTTACATGGGAATTAGAACTGGAACCAGGGCAGAACAAAGAGTTAAAGTTTAGTTATTCTGTAAAGTATCCAAGCCATATGCGTTTAAATACTCAATAGTTTTGCCCGTGTATTCATCTATAATAATTAAATAAACGATTGTTTTTCATAGCCTTTTAGTATATTTGAGTGCAATATTAGCAAAGAGCTGTATGAGATTTTTTTTGGTAGCTTTTTTTATGTTTTCCTGTGCTTTTATAAGCTTTTCCCAGGAATCTAATTTAAAAATTGCCTTGCTTAAATATAATGGAGGAGGTGATTGGTATGCAAATC
>PKSZ01000243.1 GCA_002869425.1 Marinilabiliales bacterium | reverse complement strand
TAACAGGTAATATTGCTATCACTATGGTTTTGGCTATATTTACTTTCATAATCACCTCATTTAGTGGAAACAAAACATACTGGAAGCATGTTTTCTGGCCTCCTGTTCCCACTTGGTTGAAAGTTCCAATTCCTTTAATGCCCGTTGTAGAAATAATTGGATTAATCACAAAGCCTTTTGTTCTTATGGTTCGTCTTTTTGCCAATATTACTGCAGGGCATATTATAGCAATGGGTTTTTTCAGCTTGATATTTATCTTCGGAAATATGAATATATATGCAGGCTATGGGTTTTCTGTAGTTTCTGTGATTTTTACAATTTTTATGTCGTTACTTGAGTTATTGGTTGCATTTATTCAAGCTTACGTTTTTACTCTTTTGTCAGCGCTCTATTTCGGAATGGCAACAGAAGAGCATCACTAAAGGATATGTTTAATTAAATAGAATATCATTATGTTAACTACTTTATTGGTTTTATTGGCAGACTTAGCAATCGCAAAAATGGGTGCCGGTATTGGTGCTGGTATTGCTGCTATCGGAGCAGGTATTGGTATTGGTAAAATTGGTGGTAGCGCTGTAGAAGCTATCGCTCGTCAACCAGAATCTGTTGGAGATATTCGTTCCAATATGATTGTTGCCGCTGCGCTTATTGAAGGTGTTGCCTTCTTTGCAATTGTTGTTTGTCTACTTATCCTTTTCATTTAGTAAAAGGTTTTTCTCACAGTTCAGTTCCGGGATTGCCGGCTGAACTGTGAGATTTGTTTTAACAAAAAAAGAATTAAGATATGGGACTTGTAACACCCGGAATAGGATTGGTTTTTTGGATGCTTCTATCCTTCTCAATCGTATTGATTATTCTTAAGAAATATGCATGGAAACCTATTCTTAAAATGCTTAAGGAGAGGGAAACAAGTATCGAATCTGCATTAACTGCAGCTGAAGAAGCCAAAAACGAAATGGCCAAGCTTAAAGCAGATAATGACAAGATACTTGCTGAAGCCAGGCTCGAAAGAGATTCAATACTAAAAGAAGCCAGAGAAATAAAAGACAAAATTGTTGGCGAGGCTAAAGAACAGGCCAATGCAGAAGCCAGTAAAATCCTGAATGAATCTAAGCAGCAACTGGAATTGCAAAAATCACAGGCAATGACTGAAATAAAGAATGAGGTTGCTAAGCTTTCCATTGAAATTGCAGAAAAGATTTTAAGAAAGGATTTGTCTAAAGAATCTAAGCAGGAAGAACTTATTGAAGATCTTCTGAAAGACATCAAATTTAACTAAGGAACATGCAGCAAAGCAGAATACCGGTACGATATGCAAAAGCTATCTTTCAGCTGGCAAAAGATCAGGAAATTCTGGATGATATAAGAAACGATATTTCCTTGATCCTAAACACTTGTAATGCATCAAAGGAACTTACCGATTTTCTGGCAAGTCCGATAATTAGTTCTTCTGAGAAAGAAAATGCTTTGATGGCTATTTTTGCAAACCAGACAAAAGAAGCAACACATAGATTCTTTAAACTTATAACAACCAATAAACGCGAAGTTTATTTGCAAGATATTTGCCGAAACTTTATCGATATGTTCAAAAAACATAAAGGTATTGTTTCTGTATCCCTAACAACAGCACAAGCTATTTCACAAGAAATAAAACAAAAGATTATTGACACCATACACAGCACAATGAAAGCTGAAATAGAAATTGAAGAGAAAGTCAATAATGATCTGATTGGTGGAATGATTTTACGAATTGATGATATGCAATATGATGCCAGCATTGCAACTAAATTGCGTCAGGCAAAAAAAGACTTAATAAACGAATCGTTTGAATCAAGATTTATAAAAACTACTGATTAATATAACAACACTATGGCTGAAATTAAACCTGCAGAAGTATCTGAAGTACTAAGAAAACAGCTTGAAGGATTTAAAACAGAAACTGAACTACAGGAAGTTGGAACAGTTTTACAGGTGGGTGACGGAATTGCCCGTATTTATGGTCTTTCACATGTACAAGCCAACGAAATGATTGAGCTTGAAAATGGCATCAAAGGAATTGTTCTTAACCTTGAAGAGGACAATGTAGGTGCTGTACTTCTTGGATCATCAGACAAGATCAAAGAAGGAGACATAGTAAAGCGCACGAAAAATATAGCATCAATTCATGTTGGCGAAGGTCTTCTTGGAAGAGTTATCAATACGGTTGGTGAACCAATCGATGGTAAAGGTCCTATTGAAGGTGAACGATTTGAAATGCCACTGGAAAGAAAAGCACCGGGTGTTATTTATCGTCAACCTGTAAATGAGCCTTTGCAAACAGGTATCAAAGCTATTGATGCCATGATTCCAATTGGAAGAGGACAGCGTGAGCTTATCATTGGCGACAGGCAAACAGGAAAAACAGCCATTGCCATTGATACAATTATCAATCAAAAAGAATTTTACGAAAAAGGTGAACCCGTTTATTGTATATATGTGGCCATTGGACAAAAAGGATCTACTGTTGCACAAATAGCTAAATCTCTTGAGATTCATGGTGCAATGAAATATACTACAATTGTTTCTGCAACAGCTTCTGATCCGGCTGCGCTCCAATTTTATGCACCATATGCCGGGGCTGCTATTGGTGAATTCTTCAGAGATACAGGGCGTGCTGCTCTTATTATCTATGATGATTTGTCTAAACAGGCTGTATCATACAGAGAGGTGTCTCTTTTACTTAGAAGACCACCAGGGCGTGAAGCATATCCCGGTGACGTTTTCTACTTGCACTCACGCTTACTTGAAAGAGCAGCAAAAGTTATTGATTCAGATGAAATTGCATCTCAAATGAATGATATACCTGCATCCATCAAGCATCTTGTGAAAGGTGGAGGTAGCTTAACTGCGCTTCCTATTATTGAAACACAAGCTGGTGATGTTTCTGCATATATTCCAACAAACGTAATTTCAATTACCGATGGACAGATTTTTCTTGAATCCAATTTGTTTAATTCAGGTGTTCGCCCGGCAATTAATGTAGGTATATCGGTATCTCGCGTAGGAGGAAATGCTCAAATAAAATCCATGAAAAAAGTTGCAGGTACACTCAAGCTGGACCAGGCACAATTTAGAGAACTGGAAGCATTTGCAAAGTTTGGATCGGATCTCGATGCAGCAACGCTAGCCGTAATCGATAAGGGAACAAAAAATGTAGAGATCCTTAAACAAGGTCAATACAGCCCCTCTAAAGTGGAGCATCAAATTGCAATTATCTATTGCGGGACCAAAGGCTTGCTTAAGAATGTTCCGGTTAATAAAGTTAAAGAATTTGAACATGATTTTATTGCAATTCTTGATGCAAAACACAAAGAAGTTCTGACAACACTTGGTGAAGGAAAACTTACTGAAGAAGTAGAAAAAACCCTTACGCAAGTTGCCAGCGAACTATCAGAAAAATTCAAGAATTAAAATTCTGCTAAATGGCTAATCTTAAAGAAATACGAACAAGAATTTCTTCTGTTAAAAGTACTAGGCAAATTACGAGTGCCATGAAAATGGTGGCCGCTGCTAAACTCAGAAAGTCTCAGGATTCAATAGTCCAAATGAGACCTTACGCCACAAAATTACAGGAAATTCTTTCTAATCTCAGTGAAAGCCTAGACAGTAAAGAGGACAACAAATATGCTCAGCAAAGACCTGCAGATAAAGTTCTTTTGATACTAATCACCTCAAACAAGGGATTATGCGGGGGGTTTAATTCAAATATTCTCAAAAAAACAGATTCTTTGCTAAAAGATAAGTACAAAGATCAATTTAAAAAGGGCAATGTTTCTTTCATTGCTATTGGTAAAAAAGCTGTTGAATATTTAAAAAGGACGCAGAAGAACATGATCAGCAGTCACAATGAATTATTGGAAGAAAGTTCTTTCAATAATGTGGCGCAACTTGCAGATTCAATTATGAAACGATTTGTGAACAAAACATTCGACAAAGTGGAAATTGTTTACAACGAATTTAAAAATGCTGCCAACCAAAATACATGTTCTGAACAGTTTCTTCCGATTGAAGTAAAATCAGAAGAAGGATCAAAAATTAATCATGATTATATTTTTGAACCTTCCAAAGAGTATATTGTTAATGAGCTGATTCCAAAATCATTAAAAGTTCAGATTTTTAAAGCTATTCTTGACAGTATTGCTTCAGAGCATGGCGCTCGAATGACTGCAATGCACCAGGCAACAGACAATGCAACAGAACTTCTTAAAGATCTGCAACTTGATTACAATAAAGCTCGTCAAGCTGCCATTACAAACGAAATTCTGGAAATCGTAAGTGGTGCAGAAGCACTTAAAGGTTAATGCTTATTTTGATTAATCATTCACAATATCAAACCTCTTCTGAGGTTTGATTTTTTTTATGATATGAGTAAAATTACTGAGATAATTAAAAATAACATTGAGGTTAATACCGAAATTCTTAAAAACGGTGATTTAACGGCCCAAATTGCAGAAATATCTGATCAGATAACATCTGCATTTAAACAAGGAAATATTGTTTTTTTTGCAGGTAATGGTGGTAGCTATGGTGATGCCATTCATCTGGCTGGAGAATTTACAGCAAGGTTTAAAATCGAAAGAAAAACCTTGCCTGCAATTGCACTTGGAAGCAACAATGCCACACTTACTGCAATTGGGAATGACTACTGTTTTGAAGATATTTTTTCAAGAGAATTAGAAGGCATTGCAAAAAAAGGAGATATTCTTATTGTCATATCAACTAGCGGAAACTCTGAAAATATTTTACGTACAATCAAAACTGCAAATGCTAACGAAATAAAGACCTATGGTTTAACAGGAATAAAGGGCGTAAAAATGAACGAATTGTGTACTTGTATAAATGTTCCATCAGACAATACTGCAAGAATACAGGAAAGCCATATATTGATAGGTCATATTATATGCGAGCTGGTTGAGGAAAAGCTATTTAACAATTTTTAGCAATAAGATAATGTATAAATGAATCATTCGTTATATATTCGCATACCGCATCAATTATTTGTATATTAGCGTTTTTTATACAATTTATGGCAGGAAAAGGAAATAAAGAAGAGAAGATTTCGAAAAGACGATTAAGGAGTTCTTACATCACTACAATAGTTAGCTTATCACTTGTATTGTTTTTGCTAGGACTTATTGGACTTCTCATTCTGAATACAAAAAAGCTTTCCGATTATGTAAAGGAAAATATTGGATTTTCTGTAATTGTAGAAGACAATATTAAAGAAGTGGATTTGATTAGGTTGAAAAAGAATCTGGATGCTTCCCGCTTTGTAAAATCAACTGAACACATTACAAAAGAAAAAGCAGCAGAAACTCTTCAGAAAGATTTAGGAGAAGATTTTATTGATTTTCTGGGTTATAACCCTTTGCCCGTTTCAATTGATGTTAGACTAAAAGCTCCATACGCAAACCCGGATAGTATAGAAGTTATAAAGAAAGAGCTTTCTACCAATAAAGAAATTAAAGAATTATTTTATCAACCATCTATAATAGACTTGGTTAACAAGAATGTAAACAGAATTAGTATCATAATTTTATTGTTTAGTGCGCTTTTATTTTTAATCTCAACAGCTCTTATTAATAACACCATACGACTTTCTGTGTATTCGAAACGCTTTACAATAAAAACAATGCAGCTGGTAGGAGCAACACGAAATTTTGTTAGAAAACCGTTCCTTTTAACTGGAATACTACAAGGAATAATTAGTGCAATTATTGCCATGATGCTTTTATCAGGTATTATTTATATTGCTCAAAAAGAAATGGTTGAAATCATTTCTTTCCGAGACATAGAAATACTTGGAGCACTGTTCGGTATTGTTCTGGTAATAGGAATTATTATAACTTTTACGTCAACATATTTTGCAGTAAATAGATATTTAAAACTTAAATCAGACTCTCTATATTATTAATTATGGAAAAAAAAGATAATTCCAAACTGGGGTTTGCTCTTGCACCAGAAAATTATAAGTTTATTATCATTGGTTTTGCCATTATAGTACTTGGATTTATCCTTATGACTGGAGGAAAGGCAGACAATCCTAATGAATTTAACCCAGAAGTATTTTCATTCAGAAGAATTACCCTGGCACCTCTATTGGTTTTATTCGGATTTGTATTCGAAATATGGGCCATAATGAGAAAACCTAAATCTGATCAATAATTTCGGCTAATAATGGATTGGCTAGAAGCACTTATATTAGGCCTGATACAAGGCCTCACTGAGTTTTTGCCTGTCAGCAGCAGTGGGCACCTTGAACTTGGGAAAGCATTACTTGGTGTTGAAATGGCTGACAATGTACTATTTACAGTAGTTGTTCATGGTGCAACAGTTTTAAGCACAATTGTTATTTTCTGGAGAGACATCCTTGATCTTTTCAAAGGATTACTCTCATTTCGTTGGAATGAGGAAACAAAATACCTTGCAAAAATTGCCATAAGCATGATTCCGGTAGGAATTATAGGTGTGTTCTTTAAAGATTTTATTGAGTCCATTTTCAACAATAAAGATTATATTATTTTGGTTGTAGGAGCTTCTCTAATCGTAACAGCATGTCTTCTTGCTTTTACAAATTACGCCAAAAGAAAAGGAAGCAATGTAGGCTTTGGTAGTGCTTTCATTATTGGTATTGCTCAAGCGATGGCTGTTCTTCCAGGGATTTCAAGATCCGGCGCTACAATTGCAACAGGTATTTTATTGGGTATCAGGAAAAAACATATTGCCAAATTTTCGTTTTTAATGGTTCTTATTCCCATACTGGGAGAAAATGTATTGGATTTCACAAGTGGAAAGATGACTGCCTCTCTGGACTCTTCAACTATGCTGGCGCTAGTTGTTGGATTTGTTAGTGCTTTTATTTCAGGGCTTTTTGCATGTAAATGGATGATTGGTATTGTTAAAAAGGGAAAGCTTGTATATTTCGCCATTTATTGTTTCATAATAGGATTAATTAGTATCTCTACATTTATGTTTACAGCAGTGTAAACAACCTGAAAATGATCATTAGCAAAAAAACTCATAATCAAACACCTAACTTCATCGATGGAGCAGTTATTCTAATTCATAAAGAGCTCAACTGGACCTCTTTCGATGTTGTAAGAAAAATCCATGTTCTTTTAAGAAAAAAACTGAACGTTAAAAAAATAAAGGTAGGACATGCCGGCACTCTTGATCCGCTGGCTATGGGCTTACTTATTGTTTGTACAGGAAAAGCAACCAAGACAATAAATGAATATCAGGGTTTACCAAAAGAATATATTGCTGAGATAAAACTTGGTGCAACAACACCTTCTTCTGATCTCGAAACAGAAATTGATTATGAATATAAAACAGATCACATTTCTGAAGAAATGATTGCAGATTCCATCGAAAGTTTCATTGGTGAATCAGATCAGATACCTCCCTTATTCTCCGCAAAAAAAATCAATGGAAAAAGAGCATATGACCTTGCCAGAGCAGGAAAGACACAAGAAATGAAACCTTCCCGGATTACCATACATGAAGCAGAATTAATTTCCGCTTCAATTCCAACAATTACTGCACGGTTTTTGTGCAGTAAAGGAACCTATATTCGTTCTATAGCAAGATATATAGGCGAAAGACTATAATCAGGTTCTCATCTTACAGGATTGGTTAGAACCAAGATTGGTGAGTTCTCACTAAATGATGCATTATCTATTGATGAATTTGAAAAAATATTAAGAAATTCGTAACTATTTGCCAACAAATTACGTAAATAGTCGAGCTGTGTTAAAAATAAAATAGAAGAGATATGAAGCTGTCGCAATTTAAATTTCAATTACCCGAAGATCTAATTTCCTTACATCCTTCAAAAAACAGGGATGAATCCAGAATGCTTGTTCTGCACAAAGAAACCGTAAAAATTGAACACAAGTATTTCAGAGAAATAATTGATTATTTTGATGATCAGGATATTATGATTTTTAACAACACCAAGGTTTTTCCTGCTAGATTATATGGTAACAAAGAAAAAACAGGTGCGAAAATAGAAGTCTTTCTTCTTAGAGAACTCAATAAAGAACAAAGATTATGGGATGTATTGGTTGATCCCGCAAGAAAAATCAGGATCGGCAACAAATTGTACTTTGGAGAGGATGACTTATTGGTTGCCGAGGTCATTGACAATACTACTTCAAGGTGGCGAACGCTAAGATTCCTTTACGACGGAGATTATGATGAATTTAAACAAACCCTGTACAACCTTGGCGAAACGCCTTTACCCAAATTTATTAAGCGTGACGTAGTTCCTGAAGATAAAGACAGGTACCAAACTATTTATGCGAAACACGAAGGTGCCGTAGCTGCACCGACAGCAGGTATGCACTTCAGCAGAGAATTAATGAAGCGACTGGAAATCATCGGAGTAAATTTTGCCTATGTAACACTTCATGTGGGACTTGGTAATTTTAGAAACGTTGATGTTGAGGATCTCACAAAACATAAGATGGACTCAGAGCAAATCGTTATTTCTGAAGATTCTGCAAATAAGGTAAATGCCACTAAAGATAAGAAGAAAAACGTTTGTGCAATCGGAACAACAGTTATGAGGACAATGGAAAGCAGCGTTTCAACCACAGGCCATCTTAAGCCTTTTGAAGGTTGGACCAATAAATTTATTTTTCCTCCATATGAGTTTAATGTAGCAAACAGAATGATTTCTAATTTTCATCTGCCATACTCAACACAACTAATGATGGTTGCTGCATTTGCAGGATATGACCTGTTGTTTAAAGCTTATAATGTTGCCATTAAAGAAAAATACCGGTTTGGAACATATGGTGACGCCATGATGATTATCTGATAACAAAACCATGTAAATATTTTGATCCGGTTATGCAAATAACCGGATTTTTTATACCGGAGAGAACTGATATTTTAAAGGTTCAGCCACATCTTGCTCTTTTAACCACAATTCTTTACTAGCCAACCTTGATATAATAAATATCTCAATGCTATCCATATACTCTTGTTCATTGTCATAAGAAATTTTTAATGTCAACTCATCAAGAAACTCCCAAATTCCTGTTGAATTATCTGACTTCCAAAAAGCCCCTGTTTCCTCAAAGCCCCAGACCACCTTACTTAAACTTGTATCCCACTTGGCTTCAGTTACAGTATTTTCAATCATGACAAGCTGCCAGTTATTCACAATTCTTCTCTTCCTGCTTAAAAGACTAAATTCAGGGCCATCCTCATATTTTGCACAAGAAAACATGATAAGCACAAGAACAGAATATGTCAATAACTTCTTCATACCTTAACAAAGATATCGTTTAATCACTACTTTTCAATTCATAAGATGAAAATATCATCTTATTTCAATTAATAATTTGTATTTTTATATATCAATAGTTAACCCAATTCTTCTTATTATGAGTGCAACCTATGATAAATCTAAGATGAAAAAGCTCATTAAATGGGCCAAAAGCAAAAACATTAAAATTCCAACGGAACCTGATGATATACTACAGGTTAAACAATTAGACCTGAAATTAAAAGACATAAAAAAGGTTCCTTCTGTACTTGAAGTTTTAGAAAACCTGGAATCCATCGATTTAAGGTATAACCGGGTTGAAGAACTTCCAAACGAACTTGCCTCTCTAAATCAACTAAAGTCCTTTCAACTTACTGGTAATAAAATTAAAAAATTCCCCTCAGTACTGACTGAACTTAACAATTTGGAAGAATTGAAACTAGGCAACAATCCCATATCAAAAATGCCTTCTTTTGTTGAAAACATGAAATCCCTGAAGGTATTGGATATGCATTATTGCCAACTAACTTCAATTCCTAGTGAAATTGGAAACCTAACTAATCTTAAAGACCTTAACCTGGGTGCAAATACAATTGAAAGTTTACCTTTATCAATAGGCCATTTGAACAATCTAAAAACACTAAATTTATGGTCAAATAAACTTACTGAACTACCAGAAGAGATTGGTGATCTTAAAAATCTCGAAGAACTGATAATCTGGGCAAACAAAATAAAGACCATTCCGGAAAGCATTAAGAACTTACCCAACCTAAAAGAAGTTGAGCTTACTGTAAACCAAGAAAATATAAACAGAAAATTGATTCAGGCTGTTAAAGATGATGACATTGCGATGGTTAGTGAATTTTTGGAACTGGGAGCTAATGTTAATTTCAAAGATGAAAATTGTACAGGCTATAACTTTACAACAGCACTTTTTGAATCAAAAAGTCTGGGAATGGTTAAATTACTTATAGAAAAGGGTGCAGACGCAAATCTTAAAAGAGAGAAGTTAGCTGAAGCAACCATCAAAGTTTGGGAAAGCGATAATAAAACCAGCGGTCAGTTCGAGAGCTTTATGTCCAAAAAACATCCACTGGAAATTGCCAAATACCTTAAAAGTCTAAAATAGTAAGACCGAAAACAAGACCATTTTGTTGCATAACTAAAGATAGTCGTGCAACTTGATAATACCTCTATACAAAGCAATATTGTTTGTTTTGCGCGAAACAACCTACAAGATTGTATTATTTGGTTTTGGGTTAAGAAACCCAAGTGTTTTGTAGTGAGTATATCCGTTCAAATTAACCGTATTTTTATGACTTAAAAATACAGGAAAACAACTTTATAAAGATTCAATTGATTTCATTTGCACTGCATCTTTTAGTTTAAACTTAGCAACCATACTGTTTAAATTGGTTGCTTGCGTAGCAAGCGAATCAGCTGAAGCAGCCAACTCTTCTGCTGCTGCAGCATTGGATGTAGTTATATTTGTATTCTTTTCCATTGCTTGTGCTTGTTCCTGCGCAGCTATTGAAATAGAATCAAGTTCTTCAGCAGTATTGTTCACACCTTCAATAATATCTTGAATTTTAATGCCCGCATCTTTAGAAACTTCAACACCACTGGCAATCTGATCCATAGATTTTTCAATAATTTCTTTTATTTCCTTAGCAGATGTTGCACTTCTTTCAGCAAGCTTTCGTACCTCTGCTGCCACGACAGCAAAACCTTTTCCATGTTGGCCCGCTCTCGCAGCTTCTACGGCTGCATTTAATGACAATAAATTAGTTTGAACGGATATATCTGTTATGATCTTAATTGCTTCGTTAATTTTAGATGAACTATCCTTGATTTGTGTCATTGCTGTAATAGAATCATTCATTCCTTTGCCTGCAATATCTGCATGCTCCACAGCTATTCTTGTGATGCGGTTTGCCTTATCTGATATCTCCGCAGTATTTTGTACAGAACTGGATATCTCTTCAAACTGAGCCGCCTGATTTTGAGCACCTTCAGATATTTGTCCTGAGCTTGATGAAATTTCTTGTGTGGCATTTGCCAGTGATTCAGCAGACTCTTTAACCTCTTTCAATACATTGTTTAACGCATTGGTCATCGAATTGATATTTTCTGATAATTCACCCAATTCATCGTTAGAATCAATTTCCAGCTTATCTGTAAGATCTCCCTCTGCAATGTTCTTACTCACTGTTTTAATCTGTGTTATAACCCTTACAATTCTTTTTATCACAATAAAACCTAACAATATGGCTAAACCTGCGATCAATACACCCCAAAAACTAATATTTGCAATGGCTCCATTTACGCGGGTCTGAACTGGTTTTAATTCTGACTTAATAACAAACATTCCCCGCAAATCTCCATGCTTCCAATTCTCCATTTGATCTCCTAAAATATCTTTCCCGTTTCCAAATGGGCTAGTTACAGGATCTCCATGACAAACAAGGCATCCTTGATTTTCATCGAGTAAAACCGGTCGCATAACCCAAAAAGTATTGTTTTCTTCATCCACATAGGTTAAAGTTCCTCTCTCTCCATCTTCAAATCGCTGTATAAACTGCGCTTCAATCTTATTGGCCCTGTTCTTTTCATTCCGAGGCTCTGCACTCGCAATTCTAAACTCATAATGTTCTTCACTGGCATTTTTTTCACCAACTCTCATTGATGAAATAATGGGAACCTGCTTTAACACTTTCTCTCTTTCTTCAATTGAAATATTCCCTACCTTATTGTTTCGTAAAATACCATCTATGGTTTCATTTAACATTCCTTGCATTGCTACAAAATCCCGCACAGCTTCCATTCTTGATAAAACGGCTGTGCTTTTATCTTTTAACCCTCCAATGCCCTGATTATTAATATTTATTGAAGCAACAATAATTGCTACACTGGTAGACACAATAACAGGCAAAACAACCAATAATAAAAGTTTTGAACGTATAGAAAGATTCTTCATAATCCTCATTTTTGATCACACTACAAAGATATTACACCCAGATATACAAGCATATTTCATATTGTTCAATCTGTGAACTTTTTGAATGAACCAAAACAAATTCGTTATTAATACATAAAGAATCAGAATTATTGACTTCTACTCCGAAAGATTATATGATTGTGGTTTGTTGTAGTTTGTTATACTATTTTATAATGCATTAACATATTTTCTTTAAATTTAGATAAACTTTTACATCATGTGTGGCAGATATATTCTTGCACAAAAACTGGAAACAATAGAAAAAAGGTTTAACATTAAGGCTCCTGATGTTGAATTGACCCCTTCTTATAATATTTCTCCAGGCTGTATTGCCCCCGTAATTGTTAATCAAGATAAGAAAGAATTAAGGCTTTTTCGCTTCGGGCTGACTCCCTTTTGGGCTAAAAAGCCAATGTACTTATTCAATGCCAGATCAGAAGGAGACAGAAACAAGGCAAATGATCCTACCTACAAAGGATCTCGCGATATCATCAACAAGCCTGCATTCAGAAAACCCATCAGATCAAAAAGATGCCTTGTAATTGCAGATGCTTTTATTGAGGGCACTACCAAAGATGGTTTAAAAAAACCATTCCTCGTATATTTAAGAAACAAAGAAAGACCTTTTTCCTTTGCCGGTATTTGGGATGAATGGAAAAACGAAAAGACAGGAGGTGTAGATTATGGATTTTCAATTATTACAACTACAGCCAACAGCCTTTTACAAAAGTTTCCTCATCATAGGTCCCCCGTAATTTTATCTAAGAAGGATGAACAAAAATGGCTTCGGAAAAACCTTTCATTAAGTGATGTAACAAGTTTGCTAGAGCCTTATCCTTCAGAATTAATGAATGCATATCCTATTTCTGAAGAAATAAAGAATCCAAAGAACAACAATTTGAAACTAATTCAACCCCTTGGCCAAACCATTGAAAAAGAAAACGCGTATAAAAACACTACATATCTTGAATTGCAGGGTATGGGTTCAGGAAAAAAAAGAAATATTGAACTTAAAAATTAACAGCTTAAACTCACGATTATTGGTATAAGATGAATAGGCTTTGTGCTTTTTTTGCGGTTATTTGGTTTTTCTTAGCAGCAGCAACTACTGCCCAAAACACCTATACATGCCAAATTACTGAATCTGAATTGGGAAAATCTTATAATTTTCAACACTACGACATTGAAGAAGGCCTTTCCAATTCATACATCCAAAGCTTATTTGAAGATAGCAAAGGCTATATATGGGTTGGTACATCCGGTGGTGGATTGATACGGTTTGACGGGATAAACTTTACAGAGTTTAATTCTGAAAGTCAAATCGGAAATTCCATTGTTTATGATATTCTCGAGGATAAAGCCGGAAATATTTGGATCTGTAACGATGACAGAATCAGTTGCTTTGACGGTTGGAAATTCCATCATTTCAGATTGAATAAAAAAAACAATGGAGATGCATTGTCACTAACACAGGACAAAAATGGAAATATTTGGATAGCAGCATCAACCAACGGATTACTAAAAATTATTCCAACCCATTTTTTACAGGATAGTACGCAGGCTGAATATGTTTATCGTAAAAATGAGAGGATATTTTCTCATGTCATTGCCATTGATCAGAACTTATATTTACTCGTAGATGGCTCCATATTCTCATACGTAAACAATCAGGAATTAGAATCCCTTCCTGCAAACAAACAAACCGGTTTAATCTGGCATATTTCAAAAGGGAAAAACAACAAACTCTGGATTGCAGCCAGAAATGGCATTTTCATTTTAAACGCAGATAAAGAGCTGAAACAATTAAGACTTCCTGCTTCATATAATCCAATTGAGATAAACAATATTTATGAAGATACTGAAGGAAATATCTGGTTCGGCACAGAAAATGGTGCATGGTTATATAAAGATGGTACCATTGAAACTTTTAACAAACAGAATGGTCTGAAAGACAATAATATTTCTGCACTTATTGAAGATCAACGAGGAAATATCTGGTTTGGAACATATAGAGGATTAACAAGGTTTGAAGGTGATATATTCACACATTATACAGAGCAGGAAGGATTGCCCAACAATGTTGTCCGCAGAATTTTTTCTGACTCAAAAAGCCAACTCTGGTTTGCAACCAATGAAGGTCTTGTTTGCAAAAAGAAAAATAAAATAATAACATATAAAGCATGCAATGGGTTTCCAGCCAATACAATAATATCAATATGTGAAGATGAAAATGGAAATATCTTGGCCGGTACAAAAAGAAAAGGATTACTGCTTATCAAAAATGACAAAATTACCCAGTATACAACGGAAGATGGATTATCTTCAAATTCCATATGGTATATTACAAAAGACGAACAAAAAAACCTCTTCTATCTTGCAGGATTTCAGGGGGTTTCCATATTTAGCGAGGGAGAGATATTTCCCTTGCCTGGTCAGGATAGCCTGAAAAAATATGCAGTATGGACAATTCTGCAACCAAACAAAGACAGCCTTCTAATTTGTTCAGACATGGGGGCATTATGGTATACCGACTCTACGCTTTACCCAATAAAAATCAATATAAAGCAAAAAAAAGATAAAGTCTGGACAGCTTTTATTGACTCAGAAGAAAATCTTTGGTTATCACTGGCCAATGGTGTGGCAAAAATCAAACACGACAGCTCTATTTACTTCAACACCTCTAATGGATTGCTCAACAATTCAGTATGGGCATTTACTGAAGACAATAATAAAAACTTATGGATGGGTACAAATGGAGGCCTTGTATGCCTTATGCCCGATTACAATAAAAACAAATTTAACAACCTTAAACATTGGAATCGTTACAAAATCAGACAATTTAAAATTGAAGATGGCTTTAAGGGAAACGATTGCTTTTTAAATTCTGTTCTGAAAGATCAGAAGGGACAAATCTGGTGGGGAACGGGCAGAATGCTAACAAAATACAATCCTGATGAAGATATTACGGACACACTACCACCTGTTCCTGTAATTTCTGATGTTAAACTATTTTTCGAAACACCAGACTGGAATAAAATACTAGAGGAAGATTCATCATCTTTACACAAACGAAGATTTTTTCCATACCCTGAGAATCCACAACTCAGCTACAAACAAAATCACCTGGATTTTGAATTCGTTGGGATTTGTCAACGCCAACCTGATAAAGTTAAATACCAGTACAGGCTTATCGGGCTTGACGAAACATGGAGTCCAAAAACAGTACAACACAATGTAAGCTACTCCTCCCTTGAGCCAGGAAAATACACATTTCAAATGAAAGCGTGCAACAAAGATGGTTACTGGTCTGAAGTAAAATCTTATTCATTCAGTATTATCCCGCCATGGTGGAAAACCAGTTGGTTTAGGTTATTATTGATTCTTAGTCTCCTCAGCTTTGCCTTTATATTTTATAAAATCAGAATTGGCGTTTTGAAGAAACGACAGAAAGTACTTGAACAAATTGTTTTAGAAAGGACAGAAGAAATCAGGCAACAGAATGAAGAAATTACAGCACAACGCGACGACATTTCAGAAAAAAATGAAGAATTACTACAGCAAAAAGAAGAAATTGAAGCTCAAAGAGACCAACTGGAACAACAAAGAGATATAGCTGCCCGTCAAAGAGATAGGATTATGTCTATGCATGAAGAGCTAACAGACAGTATTTTTTATGCCAAAAGAATCCAACAAGCAATCCTTCCTCCGCAAAGCCATGTAAATAAAGACATACCTGATCATTTTATCTTTTTTAAGCCCAAGGATATCGTTTCGGGAGATTTTTACTGGGTCTACCATATTCATAAACCTGAAGAAAAAATCAACCAACTAATTCTTGCTGTTGCCGATTGCACGGGACATGGCGTACCGGGAGCTTTCATGAGCATGTTGGGTATAACTTTCTTAAATGATATTGTATTAAAGGAAAACATAACAAGCCCTGAAAAAATCTTATCCAGACTACGAGATAGAATCATTTCTGCACTCAATCAAAGTGGAAAATCAGGAGAGACCAAAGATGGTATGGACATGGCATTGGTTAGGTTTGATCTTGATACAGGTGAGTTGCTTTTTGCCGGTGCTAACAACCCTATTTATATAATTAGCAAAACAAAACAGGATTCTCTACACGACAAATCGAGAATTTTTGAATACCAGAATGTAAATCTGCTGGAAACTAAAGGAGATAGCATGCCTGTATCCATACACCTGATAATGAATGAATTTTCTTTAAAAAAATTCCTGTTACAAGCAGGTGATGAATTTTACTTGTTCTCTGATGGTTTTGCCGATCAGTTTGGTGGTAATAAGGGTAAAAAGTTCATGTATAAAAAACTAAGAAATTTATTGATTGAATCCTACAATGAGTCTTGTGAAAAACAGCTTGAAACCATTGAAAACACCTTTTCAGATTGGATTCAACATATTAACCCATCAACGGATTCAAGATATGATCAAATAGATGATATATGTTTAATTGGCATGAAATATTAAACTTATCAAAAGCCCTGCCTGAATGTAAATAACCTTTACTAAGAACGAACATTTGTCAATCTTTATCTTGTGTCAAGACCTTGTTAATGCTAAATACCATTACAGAACACTTGAAACATGGATCTTACGGCTGGCTATGTAGTGCTTTCGCAATTGATTTGCTGATCTCCAATTGCGTAAATGGCTTCCTTATAAATAGATCTGCAAAAACCATTTTTCCACTTTCCTCTTCTTTGCTCAAAATCAAGCCTGTCATTAGAATAACCGGCAAATCTTTATGAATCAACTTTACCTGTCTTGAAAATTCACTTCCGCTCATTGCAGGCATACTAAAATCTGTAATTATTAAATCGACTGAATGGCTACTCTCCCTTATAAACTCCAGTGCTTTTTTCGGGTCTGAAAATGGAATTACATTATAATTCAAATTATTCAGCACCCTGCTGGTATAGGTTAACACTGCTTCCTCATCATCAAGAACCAAAATATTCTCGTGATTTCCTGCTGCAGCCCTTTCTGTTATATCGCCCATATTTTTATTTGCGATCAGTTTACCCGGCAAATAGATATGTATGGCAGTACCCACTCCTAATTCACTGTACACACTAATATCGCCGCCATGTGAGGAAATAATACTATGCACGATGGACAAACCAAGACCTGTACCTTTGGATTTCTCTTTTGTTGTGAAAAAGGGCTCAAAAATTCTATCGATATTATCCTTTGTAATACCTTCACCGGAATCTCTAAAAGACAAGCGCACGTAGTCATTATCTTTATCCAAACGCGGATGCGAATGGAAAAATTCATCGTCAAGTAATACAAACTTCAAACTAACTTCCAGCTTTCCACCTCCTTTTTCCATTGCATGAAAAGCATTGTTCATCACATTTATTACAACCTGGTGCATTTGAGATGCGTTTCCATTGATAACGATGGTTTCCTCTGGCAAATCCATTTCCATTACAACATCTGAAGGCTTGGTGTATTTCACCAATACAGCTGCTTCTTGTAATATTTTTTGAAGCTCAAAATCTTGATTTACAGCATCCACCTTACGACCAAAAGTCAAAATTTGTGACACTAGATTTTTTGCTCTATTGGCAGCAGTCTTTATTTGCTGAAGATCATTATAAGCCTGATCGTTGTTTTTTAATTCATCCTCCAATAAGATTGAATATCCCTGAATTGGAGTTAACAAATTGTTAAAGTCGTGTGCAATTCCACCGGCCAAAGTACCCATGGCTTCAAGCTTCTGCGATTGCCTAAGTCTTTCATCAATTTTCTTCTGCTGGGTAATGTCATTTCCAACCAATACATAGCTTATTGCATTGCCCAATTCATTTTTTAATGTGGTAACCGAAATGGATAAAATATAATTCATCCCGTTCTTTTTACGGGCTTCAATCTGACCAGTCCACTCCATTTGATTTGCAATCTCATCTCTAAATGCATCATCTTCTTCAACAAATGATAACATCTTATTTAATGACTGCTCATCAGAATAACCTGTAATCTTCTCATATGCTTTGTTTACATACTGAACAACAAACTCAGTATCCGTGATAACTACCATTTCGGTAAGCTGTTCAGTAACCCTTGCCAGGCGTCTTAATTCTTCTTCAGATGCTTTTCTCTCAGATATATCACGAGCAGTACTTCCCAGGAAAAAATACTCTCCCACCGTTATAGGAGAAGTTATTGACTGAATCCATTTTCGGCCTGATTTGGTTTCAATTTCAAATTCAAGATGTTTATTAAAAAATGGTGATTGATGCGTATTGATGAATTTTTCAAATGTTATTTGCAGCATTTTTCTCTTTTCCTCCGTTCGATCCTCCTTCAATGACAATGCATGCTGTATCTCCCAATATTTCTTACCAATTACCTCATTTTTAGACATTTCATAAATAGATTCAGCGGCTCTGTTCCACTCAATAATATCCCCAACCTGGTTTACAATAGAAACACCTTCTGATGTTTGCTCCAGAAAGTTTCTGAATTTTTCTTCGCTTTCCTGCAATTCATTGTATACAGACTGCATAGACATGTGACTTTCTTTTAACTGTTGATTCTGAGTCTGGTATTCAATAGCCAATTGCTCATATTCATTAGTTTTTCTTTTAAGTTGGTTTTCTGCATCCTTCCTTTCAGATATATCTCTAATAACTGCAACCACATTTTCTTTGTCTAATGGAGACATTCTGGCATCCCAATAACTGGAACCATACGGAGTATTTAGTTCATACTCTACGCTTACAGTTCTATTGAACTGCAAAGTTTCTGAAATTGCCAGTAACATCTTCCTAAGTTCTTTTTCAGAAAAACCAAGATTGCGAATATTGTTTCCTTTAACCCGAGCACCAGGCATGGCAAGCTTCGTTTCATCATCTACAGAATAATCTACAATTTTTCCATCAACAGATAAAACCAAAATTATATCCGGTAATGCTTTGATTAATGTTCGATGTTTGTTTTCGCTCAGCAAAAGAGCCTCTTCTGCGATCTTCCTATCGTCAATATCGCGAATAATTACCTGCAGATATTGTTCATTACTAATTTCAATCAGGTTAATACTATCCTCACAATAAAATGACATTCCGGAAATTTTTGTATGCAACCATTCAAAGGTTTGTGGGTTGCCCTGGTTTGCCAAATCAATTCTTCTTTGTAATTCGCGATCAGAAGAGACACCATGTGCTTGCTCTGAAGAGCTTAATTCCAATAATTTTTTCCCAATTATTTTATCACGACCCGATTCAAATATTTCAATTGCAGAATTATTACAATCTACAATTGTATTGTCTTTCATAATCAACAAGCCATCACGCGAAGTTTCAAATAGCAACCTATACTTTTTTTCGTTGGTTGCCAATAATAAATTGGTAAGCTTTAGCTCATTTGTTTTACGTTCAATTTGTTTCTGACTATACCTTGTAATTATAAACAAAAATAAAATCAACAAAACTGCAAAAACTCCCAAATACAAGATCCAAAAAGGCAAGCTTACCTTATCATTTTTCTTGGAAAAATATTTGTCCAGCAAATTATAATAAAATGAAGAATTGCTTTCCTTCAAGTTCTTAATCTGTTTATCCAGTTTCTGAATTACATCCACAGAAGTATACTTTGAGAAACCATATCTCAGGCTAACTGGCGAAAAAATAAGATTGGTTCGTTTGATCTTATAATCAGAAAAATAAAACTCGCCAAAAATCCTGTTAACAACCCCAGCATCAACTTTTCCTTCCTCTATTAGCGTAAAAACCTGATGATAATTATCGACCAAAACAAATTCGCATTTTATACCAAATTTTTCACAATATTGCTTAATTCCTTCCTGAGGATCAAAAACAAAAAAATCGCCATCCTGTACTGCTATCTTTTTACCATCCAGAAACTTAAGGTTTTCTACCGCCAATGATGGATGAATGTATACCTGTGCCCAGGCAGAAATTACAGTCTCTTCATTAAAACGGATATCATCTGTTCTCTGTTTAGAATAACCAATATCCTGACAAATATCAATTTTCCCTCCGATCATTCCCTTATAGCTTTCCGGAAAACTAACAAACACATATTCCAGCTCCCAGCCTTCTTTTGAAGCAACATATTCCAAAAGTTCTACAAACAAACCTTTGGCTGTGTGGTTTTCAGAATAAACCAATGGGGGATTTTCTGTAATGGCTACTTTATACCTTTGAGCTGAAGTCTCAAAAACAAACATAACCAGACAAAGAAGAAATATACTAATTCTTAAAACCATCTATCGGTCTAACCACTTTTTAAAATCCTGAACCTTCTTACTGCTAATTGTAACATCGCTTTCAAGTGGTGGTTTGGGTTGTAATTCCAGCTTTAAGCGTCCATTAAAATAGCTATGAATTCCTGCAATTGAATCAAAGCCAATAATAAACTGCCTGTTGGCCCTGTAAAATTCATCCGGATCCATAACATGCTCAAGCTCTTCAAGGCTACTGTCTGTTAAATACCTCTTCCCTTCTCGAGTCATGAGAAAAACCAACTTGTTCTCAGTGTATAAATATGCAATCTCTTTAACAACAACTGTAATATATTTTTTACCAGACTTGACTAAAAATCTTGATTTGTATTCTTTTTGCTCTGTTTTTAATTGTTCTAGTAATTTCTCAAGGTTTTTTCGCTGATCATCCCTTTTTGGCGCTGCCAGTTTATCATATTTTGCTAAACTTTTCTGAAGCATTTCAAGCTCAATGGGCTTTAGTAAATAATCNTCAAGCTCAATAGTCTTTAGTAAATAATCAACACTATTCACTTTAAACGCTTGAAGTGCATACTCATCAAAACCAGTAGTGAAAATTACAGGAGCCTCAATCTCAACCTCATCAAATATGGCAAAACTATTACCATCTTCAAGGTGCACATCCATAAAAATCAAATCCGGTTCTTCATTGTTTTTAAACCAATCAATAGCGGATTTAACTGTTGTCAATTTATCTATTATTCTTGCATCTCCCTTAAGCTTAAGAATAAAACGCTCAAGAAGGTCGGCAATTGGTTTTTCGTCTTCAATAATAATAATATTCATAAACCACCTCAGATTGATTTCTAAATTAATGATTCATATTGATCAATACAAGATCAATATGATAAATTAATCTGATAGATAGGTAAACAATTGATATTAAAAGACTAAAAGAAAAATTGGGCCAACATACATCTCTCTTCTTCTTCTCTCGCCACAAAAGTATTGCGTTTTATAAACCCACAACCAAAACCGAAACACCAAAGTTACTACTTCATTGTTTCTTGCAATACCATCATACCTTCACGTCATCTAATGCACTGTATATTGACCCAATAGGCTTATGTAAGGAACTTGATCGATTTCGAAGGCTTTTCTTTGGATTCACTAACTACCTCTTCAATCAATGAAACCAGTTTATTTAACCTGTATGGTTTGGTCACGTAAGACTCAATACCATACTCCATCGCTTTTTGTATATAATTATGCTCGTGAATACAACTTACCATCAAAACAGGTGTTGCCATTAAGCTTTCTTCCTGTTTGATTCTTTTCAGCAATTCAATTCCATCCATGCCAGGCAAAAGTATATCGAGCAAAATAATGTCAGGCTTTTCATTGATGGCCATTTCCAACGCTTCACCACCATCATGTGATGATATAACCTTATATTTTTTCTCTTCCAGTGCGTGCTCAAGCAATATTACATCAGATACATTATCATCAACAATCATCACTGTTTTCTTCTTTGCGAAAGTACGCAATGCAGAGCCAAAATATTTATCGAACCATTTGTTTTTTGTTGTATCCGACTCAGAACCAGATGTTTCTCCTAGCGCGTTATGAATTGCTTCAAGCAGTTCTTTTTTTCGTGTTGGCTTTTTTAGGTAATCATCTGCACCCATATCCAATGCACGGTCAATGTATCTCTTCTCGTGACAAGCAGTAAGCATTATTACAGGCAGGGTCAGTTGAAGGTTCTTTTTTATGAAATCCAACACTTCAAATCCATCAATCTCAGGCATCATAATATACAACAACACCAAATCAAACTCTTCATTTTTAAGAACCTCCAACGCTTCCCTACTGTGAAATACAGATTTAACTATATAATCGCTGTGCTCTAGTATTTTCGTTACAAGTAGTACATTTGTTTCGTTATCATCAATTAGTAATATTTTTGGGAGCTGTCTCATCTGACTTAATTTATTAAGTTTGAATACGCAATTATTTTTGATATCCGACCATTTTCAACTATCGGGATAAATGTTCCTTTTGTTTTAATTTGGGCTTCACCTTTAACCAATTCAAACTCCTGTTCTGCCTCTTTACCATTAATCAATGATTTCCAAAAATTATTTTCATTTACAGAATCCGATTTAAAAAACTTTGTCCAATGCTGACCTTGTATCTCACTCTTATCTTTCTCAAGGTATTTGGCTAGTATTTTATTCACTCTAATAATGAACCCTTTAGTATCGTATTCTATGACAAATGCTTTTGATAAATTCATAATTCTAGTGTCTCAAATCCCAATGTAAAAGTACATCGGGTTCCCTCCAAATGAAACCTAAATAATGTTGAAGTAAGAAATAAACTTACTGAAGTATGATTTTTATTAACTGAAGTATAATCTTCTAATAAAGAAAATCATTGTAAGGATATCTTTTTTCGTGAAGTTCTTTTACTTCTTTATATATATAATCCCTGAAATGGTCGATATTCTCTTTTTTCAATGCTGAAATAAACAAACAAGGTGTATTTTTCTTTGCCATCCAACTATTCTTAAGGTCTTCCAGAGAATAATTTTCTGGCAAAACCGGGGTTAAGTCATCAGGCTCTTTCTCAATAAAAGTATATGCATCAATTTTATTAAAAACCATAATGGTTTTTTTATCCGCAACGTTAATTTCTTCGAGCGTTTTCTGCACAACTTCAATTTGCTTGTTAAACTGTGCATGCGAAATATCAACAACATGCAGTAGAATATCTGCTTCACGAACCTCATCCAATGTAGATTTAAAAGACTCAACAAGCCCATGTGGCAATTTCCTGATAAACCCCACAGTGTCTGAAAGCAAAAAGGGAAGGTTCTCAATAACCACCTTACGTACAGTAGTATCAAGTGTTGCAAACAATTTATTCTCTGCAAATACTTCAGACTTGCTAAGTACATTCATCAATGTTGATTTACCAACATTGGTGTATCCAACCAGAGCAATCCGTATAAGTTTACCCCTGTTTTTTCGTTGAGTAGCTTTTTGTTTATCTATCTTTTCAAGATCTTTTTTCAGTTTGGCTATTTTATCCCTGATAATCCGTCTGTCTGTTTCAATTTCTGTTTCTCCCGGTCCACGCATACCAATCCCTCCTCTTTGTCTTTCAAGGTGAGTCCACATTCTTGTTAACCTTGGCAGCAAATACTGATATTGAGCCAGCTCGACCTGTGTTTTTGCATGTGCTGTCTGAGCCCTTTTGGCAAAAATATCCAGGATAAGATTGGTTCTGTCTAAAATTCTTTTCTTGAATGATCGCTCCAGATTTCTTAACTGCGAAGGACTAAGCTCATCATCAAAAATAACAAGATCGATTTCCTCTTCTTCAACAAACTGCTGTATTTCAGATAGTTTACCTGAGCCCACAAAAGTTTTCGGATTTGGTCTGTCGAGCTTTTGCGTAAACATTCTAACGGGCACAGCACCTGCTGTATCAGTTAAAAAAGCCAATTCTTTCAAATACTCCTCTACCTCTTTCTCATTTTGCTCCTGACTAATTACTCCAATCAATACTGCCTTCTCAGGTACAGGAGCTGTATCTATCATTTTCGACATGTAACCTCTTTTCTTGAATTACTT
>PKSZ01000263.1 GCA_002869425.1 Marinilabiliales bacterium | reverse complement strand
ATCCTTAAATCCAACTGCAGCACAGATATCACCTGCTTCTGCCTGTTCAATTTGCTTTTGCTTGTTTGCATGCATATAGAACAGCCGAGAGATTCGCTCCCTCTTTCCAGTTCTCGGATTAAAAATTGTAGATCCGGATTTCAGTATCCCTGAATAAACACGAATGTAGGCTAATTTTCCAACGAAAGAATCTGTAGCTATCTTAAAAGCCAATGCAGCCAAAGGCTCTTCATTGCTTGGCTCTCTGCCAACTATCTCTTCATTCTTTGGGTTGATACCTTTGACCGCTCCAACATCAGATGGACTTGGCAAGAATTCAATTACTGAATTTAACAGTGTTTGAATTCCCTTATTTTTAAATGCCGCACCACACAATACCGGAACAATCTGGTTGTTTATCACAGCTTGTCTTGTAGCTTTAATAAACTCTTCAACAGAAATTGCATCACGATCTTCAAAGAACCTTTCTAAAAACTCATCGTTGGTTTCAGCAACAGCTTCAATTAATGTTTCCCTCCAAGCTTCAACTTCCTCTTCCAGCTCTTGCGGAACTTCAACAATATCGTACTTAGTACCTTTTTCATTTTCTTCGGGCCAAACGTATGCTTTCCTTGTAATCAGATCCACAACTCCTTCAAACTTATCTTCTGCACCAATTGGAATCTGCCATGGAATTGCTTTTGCGCCTAACTTTTCAGAAATTTCCTGCACGACACGCAAATAATCTGCTCCAACTCTATCCATTTTATTGACAAATGCGATTCGTGGAATTTTATATTTATCTGCCTGCCTCCAAACTGTTTCTGATTGAGGCTCAACACCTCCTACAGCACAAAAAACTGCAATAGCACCATCTAAAACCCGTAAAGAACGTTCAACTTCAACTGTAAAATCAACATGACCTGGAGTGTCGATTATATTGATTCTGTAATCAGTCTCGTTGTATTTCCAGAAGGTTGTTGTCGCAGCAGATGTAATGGTGATTCCTCTTTCTTGCTCCTGAATCATCCAATCCATCGTTGCTGTTCCTTCATGAACCTCCCCTATTTTATGATTTATACCTGTATAGTATAAAATCCTTTCTGTAGTTGTGGTTTTCCCGGCATCTATATGTGCCATTATACCTATATTCCTCGTATATTTCAAATCCTTCGCCATATCCGTCTCTAAGGAAAACCATTCAATATTTTTTAGAACCTGAAATGAGAGAATGCCTTATTGGCTTCTGCCATTCTATGTGTATCTTCTTTTCTTTTATATGCACCACCCTCGTCGTTAAAAGCTGCCATTATTTCTGCTGCAAGCTTCTCACTCATTGATCTGCCACTACGCTTACGTGCAAATTCTATCATATTTTTATTTCCGATTGAGATTTTTCTATCTGAACGAATCTCCATTGGAACCTGAAATGTAGCACCACCAACTCTACGACTCTTTACCTCAACAGCGGGTGTAATTTTCTCCTGTGCTTTTTTCCAAATTTCCAAAGGACTCATTTCTGAGTCTTTCATTTTTTGACCAACAATATCTAATGCATCGTAGAAGATCTTATATGATGTATTTTTCTTACCATCCAACATAAGGTCATTAACAAAACGACTAACCAGCAAATCTTTATATTTAGGATCTGGCGTTAACTGTATCTTTTTTGGTTTTGATTTTCTCATGACTCAATCTACTTTTTCTGTTTTGGTCTCTTAGTTCCGTATTTTGATCTTCTTTGTGTTCTGCCTTCTACACCAGCTGTATCCAATGCACCTCTAACAATATGATAACGTACACCTGGTAAATCTTTAACTCTTCCACCTCTTACCAGAACAATTGAGTGTTCCTGTAAATTGTGACCTTCTCCAGGAATATATGAATTAACCTCTTTACCGTTGGTTAATCTCACCCTTGCAACTTTCCTCATTGCAGAGTTCGGTTTCTTAGGTGTAGTAGTGTATACACGTACACAAACACCCCTTCTCTGAGGACATGAATCCAAAGCAGGTGCCTTACTTTTCTCAGCATTTACTTTTCTTCCTTTTCGAACCAATTGCTGTATTGTTGGCATATAGTCTAATCTTTTAGTTTTTACACTCTTATATAAATCGGACGGCAAAGGTAAAATTATTTTTTTTTAAAACCAACAGGTATTTCAAATAAATTAACATCAATTTGTTAATAATTCCACTTTTTCATAGCAAGTTCGATTAATATTTTGAATTCAAAAAACATCTCTTATTTATATAAGGTATAAGAATAATTATGAAAGTAATCATAAAAAGTTTGTTGAACACGTTTATCTCACTTGCTTGTTGCCAAAATTTTATTATTTTTGAAGCCCGTTTTTGCGGAGGTTTAACTTCCACGAAAATAAACAATTACAAGCGAAACAAATTTCTAATTAAAAACCAATAATTAAAAAATGAAAACTTATTCAACAGATCAGATCAGGAATATAGTTCTTTTAGGTAATTCTGGTGCTGGTAAAACCCTTTTGGCAGAGACTATGCTATTTGAGGGAAAAATAATAGACAGAAGAGGAGATATCGATAGTGGAAATACGGTTTCTGATTACCATGATATTGAGCAGGAAAATGGAAACTCAGTTTTTCCATCAGTGCTTCACACAATTAGTGGTGACAAAAAAATTAACATTATTGATGCACCGGGTCTTGATGATTTTGTTGGAGGTGCTATTACTGGTTTACATGTTGCAGATACAACTTTAATTGTAATTAATGGTCAAAATGGTGTTGAAGTTGGTGCAGAAATTCACAACCGCTATGCAAGTCAAAAGAACAAACCAACAATAATTGCAGTTAATCAGTTGGATCATGATAAAGCTAATTTTGAAAAGTCTATTGAAACTTTAAAGGAAAGCTTTGGAGCAAATGTTGTTCTCACGCAATATCCTGTTGCTGTGGGTGCTGACTTCAACGCAATCATTGATCTTGTTACTATGAAAATGTTCAAGTATGGACCAGATGGCGGCAAACCAGAAATATTAGATATACCAGACAGTGAAAAAGATAAAGCAGAAGAATTACACGGTGAGTTAATTGAGAAGGCAGCTGAAAGTGATGAAAAATTAATGGAAATCTTCTTTGAAAATGATTCATTGACAGAAGAAGAAATGATGAATGGATTAAAGAAAGGAATAATTTCACGAGGACTATTCCCTGTTCTTTGTGTTTCTGCAAAAAAGAATATTGGTGTAGGAAGAATGTCTGAATTTATTGCAAATTCAGCACCATCACCAGCAGAAATGCCAGTTCCTGTAGACACAGACGGTGAAGAGCATCCAACGGATGCTTCAGGCCCAGCTTCATTATTTGTATTT